>JACKPC010000005.1:0-300000 GCA_024233835.1 Leptospiraceae bacterium | reverse complement strand
TTATTTATTATTTCTCAAAGAAGTATAATGCAGGCCCGAAGGACGCCATTATAGAAAGTCCTCCGATTTACGAGCCGATCTATTTATATAAAGATAAAATTTGGTCTCTTCTTGAAGAAACTCCTATTTATAGAAAAGATTTTCTATACATTTTATCCGGTTTTATCAAAGAGAAAATTCATAATAAATATCAGATCCAGGTAGAACACCTAACGTTTCATGAAATGGAAGATATTTTTAAAAGAAAATACAGGATGAACTCAGAAGAAATAAAAAAGATAATAAATTTTTTCGATTCTCTTAAATATATGCCGGATGATACAATTTTAAAAAAACAGGATGCCGAGAGCATGCTTTCACACTGGGATAGTTTATTACTATGAATTATTTTGAAAGACCCTATTTTTTATACGGGATAATTCCTCTTTTTCTTTATCTTATCGTATTTTATTATTTTAGAATCTACCGAAACAGACAAGAATTGTCTCTCAGCAACCAGGAAGCTACAAAAATAGGTTTTCGATTTTCATTTGATTGGCTCGCTTTCTTACGTTTTATTCCCTTACTTCTTGTCCTGATTGCTCTTGCCGGACCCGGGAGAAAGATTGAAATGCTTCCGGAAGACAGACAGGGAATAGATATGATGATAGCAGTAGATGTATCGGGTTCTATGGCGAGAAGTAATGATTTCTTGCCGAGTAACCGCCTCGAAGTATCAAAAAGTCTTATCCAGAATTTTATTCGTAAACGAAAGAACGACCGAATTGGTCTTGTGGTTTTTGCCGGTGCTGCTTATTTGCAATCCCCCTTGACTTCCGATAGGGACTCCCTGGTTGAACTCTGCCGGGAAATTAATGAGAAATCTATTGTTGAACAGGGAACTGCTATCGGGGACGCGATTTTATTAAGTACTTATCGCCTAAAACGTTCTCAGGCCAAATCGAGAGTGATTCTTATCATTACGGATGGTGTTTCTAATACGGGAAAAATAGATCCTTTAACGGCTAAAGAAACAGCCAGGCATTTCGGTATTAAGATCTATACAATAGGAGTGGGAAAATCACGATTTGGTGCATACCAGGTTGATTTTGAATCCTTAAAAAAGATTTCGGATGATACAGGTGGCTTATTTTTTCGAGCTACCGGTCCGACGGAGTTTCAGGAGGTTATGGATTCTATCGATAAGTTAGAAAGAGATAAAGTGAAATCCAAACCGAAGCTGATTACAGAGAGTTATTTCTTAAGATTTCTAATCCCGGCCCTGATTTTTATGGCTTTAGATTTTCTTATTCGAGCTTTTCTTCTCAGGTATTCCTTATGAAAAATGTAAATTTTCAATCTATCCTTATTATTCTTTTTTTTGTTGTTTCTTTCTTATTATACCTCGGTATTAAAAACTATCAGAATTTTGTAATTCGCTCTTTTTTAAAACAGTATCCGGGTCTTAAGAAAAACATAAAACGTATCGGAGGAAGTTTATTAGTTTTTCGTTATATTTTATATATCTGTATGGTGGTTCTTTTATCCATTTCCCTTTTAAATCCATCCTTTTCAGAAGAAGAAGGTTTTAAATCGTATACAGGAGTAGGGGTGGATATACTCTTTATCGTAGACACGAGTCTTTCGATGAATTCTGTAGATACAAAACCCAATCGTCTGGGTTTATTCAAGGAAACGGTCCTTCGTTCTTTATCGGATTTAAATGGTAATCGTCTTGGGATAATAGCTTTTGCCGGAGAAGCTTTTTTATACTGTCCGATGACAAGCGACATCACTGCGTTTGCTGATTATATACGCGGCTTAGATGTGGATATGATTCCGGATAGCGGAACGGATATTAAGGCTGCTTTTAAAAAAGCAGAACCTATTTTGCAATCAGGTAAGGTCTATCGCAATAGACTGGTAGTTCTTGTAACTGACGGAGAAAATATGGAAAATGAATTTCCTGAAACTCTGGATGCACCTCTATTTATCTGGGGAATCGGAACAGAAGCCGGTGGACCTATTTACTATAGTGATGAAGAAACCGGTTCAAAAGGTTACATTACCCGAGACAGGCGATTGCAAAAGCAACAGGGTAGCCCAGGCCTTATCATCAGTAAACTGTCTCAGTCTTACTTGCAAAAACTATCCAATAAGCATTCAGCTACATACATTCACTTAAACCGCAGTAATCAGGCAGCCAATATTCTTGTAGAAGAAATTAAAGGAATGAAGAAAAATACAGGGAAGCGTATGCAGGAATTCATTAAAAGAGATGGCTATCAGTATTTTCTATTCCCGGCATTTTGTTTGATGGTGTTTGACTTACTTTTTTTGGAAAGTTTGTTTAAATATCTTCTCAGCAGGAAACGTTAAGGTTTCCATACCAATTAATTATTAATGATTTACCTGAAAAATTTCCACAGGGGAAAAGATGACATTTACAAAAGAGAAACTATACTACCTATTTAGCGGTTTAATACTTATGGTATTTCTAATATTAGGAATGCAGAGAGCAAAGAATCCTTCTGATTTCCGAGACTACTATCGAGCTTCAAAGTCTTTTTCGGAACATAAGGATATTTACAATTTAAACCTTATAAAGAATTTTCATAAAGAATTTGATTTTATGGAAATTCTTAAACCGGAAAACTGGGAGAAATTAGAAGCTCTGAAGGGAAGCGTGGGGACTTACATTTATCCACCTCTTTTCGCTTTTCTATTGCAACCTCTATCTTCTCTGGAATATGAGCTTTCTGCAAGAATCTTTTTTCTGATGAACTTCCTCTGTTTACTATTTTCTATATTTTTGATTTATAAAATGCTTTCTAAAGAAGGTTTTGCTTTTGCTATGTTTTTTACTCTTCTTGTAAATTACCGTTTTTTCGAAAATCATATCAATAATAATCAGGTGGCCTTTCTTCTCATCTTTCTCTCTCTCTTTGCTATCTACTGCCGCAATGCCTATCTTAGTGGTTTTGCCCTGGCACTTGCGATTATTATAAAACTCACACCTGCTATTTTTCTTCTATACTTTTTCTTGCAAAAAGAATACAAAAAAATGTTCAGCACCCTTATATGTTCCTTTGTCCTTTTGTTTCTACCTTCCCTTGCCGGGCATGAATATCATATAAAACTATTATCGGATTGGAATACCCTTGTCTTACAGAGTGCCATGAAAAGCCCTCTTTTTCGTGCCTGGAAGAACAATCAGAGTCTTGTCGCCACCTTAGCCAAGTATTTTCTCATGGGGGCTGACCCGGTAAATCAGCCTTCACTTTCTATGCCTTTTATTACCCTGCAAGCAGTGCAGGTCAAGTTGATGTTTTATTTTTTGGGAGGACTTTCCGGACTTTCTTTAATATGGATTCATTATAAATATAAAGCAGAAAAACTGGCTATAGTTGCTATGCTCTTTATTCTTTCGGTAATCCTGAGCGGAATCAGTTGGTTACATTCTTTCAGCGTTTTGCTGTTTCCTGTATTTTATCTTTTCTATTTGTATGCAAATGGACTTTTAGATAAGAAAGAAAAAATTGCTGTCTGGATATATTCTATACTGGTTATATTTAGCAACCGTGCCTTTATTGGAAATACATTCGAAAATCATTTATTACTTCTTTCCTTATTTTTGTATACTTCCTATTTGTTATATGGTATTTTAGTAAAGCTTACTTTTAGAATCAGGCAAGTTTAAATGAAAGTAGTTTTCTTACATTTTGAAAAAATCAATAGTTTCTTTCAGGTCTTCTCCGTAATGACTTAAGGATTCTCCGGTAGAAGCCAGTTCTTCAGAAGCAGCAGCCGTATTTTGCGTAATCTGATTTAGCTGTTCTATTGCTTTGCTAATATGCCGTATATTATCCGTTTGTTCTTTAGATGCGGCTGAAATTTCTTTCACCAGATTTGCCGTTCTTTCTACATCCGGTATTATCTCATTTAATTGGACGGCAGATTCGTTTGCTATCACTAGACTTTTCTCGGCCAGTTCTCGAATTTCCTTTGCTACTTCTTTGCTTCCTAAAGCCAGCTTTCGAACCTCAGTTGCCACTACAGCAAATCCCTGACCTTCCTTTCCTGCACGAGCTGATTCAATACCCGCATTTACCGCCAGAAGATTAGTTTGAGAAGCAATTTCTTCTACTAAATTAATTTTATTGGAAATCTCTCTCATCGCGTCTAAAGTTTTATGGACGGACTCTCCACCTTTCTGTACTTTGTTAGCTGCTTTTATGGCCAATTCTTCTGTCATGGATGCATTCCGAGTGTTTTGTTCAATAGAAGAGAGGATTTCCTGAATTGCAGCACTGGACTCTTCTACGCTGGCTGCCTGCTCATTTGCTCCCTCACTTAATTGATTGGAAGCTTTATTTATTTCTATAGAGCCAATTGTTAATTGAGAGGATATGTCGTAGGCTTTATTGAAAATTTCACGTATTTTATCAATGGCAAAATTAAGAGAGTTTACAATCAGGGAGTAGTCACCCTTGAAATCACCCTCGACTTTTTTACTCAAATCACCACTGGCGAGGTTTTTTAAAACTTCTGTTGCTTTGTTTAAAGGATTTAGGATTTCATTTAAAAGTTGATTTAAGCCAACAATAATTTCTTTAAAGGAGTAACTAAATTTATCTTCATTCCCACGAATTGATAGTTCTCCTTCAATGGCAGCTTCGATTAATCTTTGAAGCTCCTGATTGATTGCAAGCAAGCTCGATTTTACACTATCTAAGCTTTTGTTGATAAAAACTTTTTTTCCCGGAAATGTCGGAGCTATTATACTCAGGTTTCCATTTCCGTATTCTCCGACTACTTCTATGATCTTCTTTGTTTCAAGCAGTTGTTCCTGAACCAGGGAATTTACACCCTGTGCCATTTCTAAATAAGCTCCCGAAAATATTTTTTCAGGAATGGAGTAATCAATATTTCCTTTTCTTTGTTCCTTAGCCATTGTTTTTATTTCAATGATGAAGGTGGAAAGGTTATAAACTAATGTGTTGATATTATCTTTTAAGGTATTAAAATCTCCCCTGTATTCTTGGACTATTTTCTCCGGAAGATTTCCTTTGGAGATATTTTCTATATAAGAAGCAGCTAATTTTAGAGGTTCCACGACAGAGTCCAATAAACGATTCATTCCAGCTATCATTTTTTTATAATCGCCATCGTATTGTTCTTCGTCAGCACGATAGGATAGTTTTCCCTCAGTTGCATTCTCTGTAAGATGTATAATATCGGTATATATTTTTTCTAAAGAGTCCAGCATTCGATTTACTGCCTTCGAAACATTTCCTATTTCATCATTAGTATAAACCTTTACCCTGAGTTGGAGATTGGATTTTTCCGAGATATCTTCAAATATAGAAAGCAAATGAGAAAGAGGATTATTAATCGAGCGAAAAATAATTAAGCTGAAAAACAGAACCAATACGGCGGAAAAAAAAGTAATTAGAATTAGCATTGTAGAAAGTTTATAAGTAAGTCCATTTACTTCTTTTTCATTGTTCTGGGCTTTTAAGATTAGATAATTATAAACCTCATCCACTTCTTTTTCCAGTTGATAGGTAGCTTCTTTGAATGGTTTCATTTCTTTATTTACTTCAAGACTATCTAACAAAATTTTCTCTCTTATTTTGTCATACAAAGAATTAAAACCTCCGGAGTAAGTTTCAAAGTTTTTATTAATGGACAGCAAGTTGGCCTTAATCTGGCTTTGATTCTCAAAACCTTCTATCAGTTTATAGGAGGCGTTTAATTGTTCTGAAACGTTTTTTACTTCCGAGTCCCACTTTGTTTTATAGGAAGCAACTGATTCCGAAGAACTGATATTGATAAGTATATCCTTTTCATATCGTCTTAAATTCAATACACTCTTTTGTATGAAAGTAACCTGATTTAGAAGAGCTGCATCTTTTTGAACTACCGAGGTAAATTTGTCTGATATGATTCTAATTCCATAAAACCCAAGTATCCCGGTAAGAAATAGCATAAGAAAAACGACTGCATAACTTAAGAATAATCTATATTTTATCTTTAGTTTTTTTAACATAGTTCTATCTCGACTGTGGATATAATTCTTCTTTTACGATTTCTTCTGCGGAGTCGAATATTTTATAAAGCTTAGGATTGATATCTTCAAATACTTTTTTAAACCTTTCTTCTTTGTCTTCGGGGTAAGCTCTACGTATTAATATTTTTATTATACGGTCCGGATATTTTCTAACTATTTCTGCATAGGCTTCCGGATCTTTTTCTCCGGAATCTCCTATCAGTATAAACTTTCGCTTCGGATACTTTTTTAAGAGTTCGCTTGTCTTCTCGAATTTATATTTCTGGGGTGAAGAAAACAGGTTAAAAAAATCTGTATCTTTAATGCGAAAATTCTTTAATAAATATTCTCCTTCCGGAAAATCACTTTGTTCGAAAAATTCAGAAAGGGGAACATAAAGCTGGTAAGGGCTTGCACTGAGGTAGTGAATGGCAACTCCTTTGGAAGCCAGAGTATTATACAAATTGGCCATGCCTTCGATAGCCCGGAAGGGTTTTATGAATGTATTTTCTAAAAGTTTCTTTTTATTTCGAACATCGCTATATTTTATAGTATCATCCACATCCGAAATCAGGGAAATTCCTTCTTCCGGAATAAGAAAAGTTTTCCCGATGAAGTTACGTTTGTCTTTTGTTGGAACTTTTTGTTTATAAGTAATCACCTTTAAACCTTTTGTTAAGTTAGGTATTTCTAATAAACTTTTTAAATGGCCATTGGCAGAAGTTTTACCGACTTTGTAAGCCTTTCCTTCTATAGTAATCTCGATTCCTTTCCAACGTTCATTATCTACCAAAAACCAGTGAAGACGAGATTTGAAAATTTTTTCTTCTTCTGTATCTCTTTGAATCTTGAGAGACTTTCTGAGTGCATCGATGAAGAGTTTTCTCTTTTTAGAATTCTCTTCCTTTTCAAATACGTGGGCATGAATGGGCACAATCCAACCTTTTGAGAGTTCGTGATGGGCGGAAGTTGGATAAAAGATTACATCTTCGTCGGGTTTTATGGGAGATGCAAACATAGGATTTCCTAAAAAGAGAATGGAGAGTAAGGCAAAAATGAGTTTCATATTTTTAAAAAAGTATACAGGGTTTTGTAGTTTTAAAGCAAGTAAAAAAGTTTTTTCATCAAAGAAACACCTTTCCGGTAAGGCAGTAAAGTTCTGTCTTGAAAAAATATCAGCTCTTTAAATGCTAGCTTTTAATGGATTTTCAGGATTTTAGAAAAGAAGCCGGTGATAGTTGGTATAGCTGGAAATGGCAGTTACAGAACCGCTTTACTACTATATCCAAACTGATTCCCTTTATTCGTTTGAGCCGAGAAGAAGAGGAGGGCTTTCTTTCCACTCGCAACCTGTTTCATTTTGGTCTGAGTCCATATTACTTTTCTCTTATAGAACTTGATAATCCAAACTGTCCGATACGAAAACAGGTCATTCCCAGTTCTGAGGAGTTAGAAATATCAGATTATGATAAAATAGATCCCCTCGCAGAGGAGACTCACATGCCGGTGAAAGGAGTGACCCATCGTTATCCGGATAGGGTTATCTGGTATGTAAGCCACATGTGTGCTGTTTTTTGTAGGTACTGTACAAGAAAAAGGAAAGTCGGAAGTAGTGAGCATACGCCCCAACAAAAAGATTGGGAGAATGCCCTTCAATATTTTCGGGAGCATAGAGAGATTCGAGAGGTAATTCTTTCGGGAGGGGACCCTCTGTCTCTTTCCGATTCAAAGCTTCGTTACCTTTTATCTTCTTTAAAAGCGATTCCCCACCTGAACCAGGTTCGAATTCATACCCGATACCCGGTAACTCTCCCTTTTCGGATTACGGAAAAGTTATGTAAGGTTCTATCGGAATTCTATCCTCTCTACATTGTGACACATTTTAACCATAGCCGGGAATGTACGAAAGAAGCTTTTGAAGCTATCAAAAACCTGAATTGCCTGGCTCATGCTATCGTTTTAAATCAGTCTGTTTTATTAAAAGGAGTAAACGATACAGCAAAAGACCTGAGTGACTTGCACTATGGCCTGATAAAAATGGGTGTAAAGCCTTATTACCTGCATCAGTGTGACGAGATTTATGGAACTTCCCATTTTCGGGTGCCTATCGAGGAAGGAATCAGGCTGATGAAAGCGATACGAGGGAATACCAGCGGAATTTGTCAGCCTCTATACGTGGTGGATCTCAGTGGAGGTGGAGGGAAAGTTCCGGTTCCACTTCCGTATTTGAAGGAGAAAAGGGAAAAATCCTATCTCCTGGAAAATTTTCGAGGGGAGGAATACGAAATTGGCCTATGAAATCCCGAAAAGAAAGAATTTTTCCGGGTAAATAAGCTTTGACCTTCCGAAGTATAGTAATATAATGTGCCAGAGGAAACTAAAAAGGAGTAGCCGATGTGGTTAAAATTAGGGGAATCAGAAATTATAAACCTGAACTTTGTTTATACAATTAAGAAACACCACAAGGCACCCATTATTGAAATTGTGTACAATGACCTGAACAACATTAAGTCGCTTTCCTTTCCTTCTATAGAAGAACGAGACAGGGCATTTAAAGCCATATCAGAGAATTTATCAAGGACCAGACAATTTTTTGAATAATGGAAGAAACATTTTCCGAAACATCCCTCTTTGATGAGCTGAGAGACAATCTTTCCGAGATAAACTCATTTAGGCCCTTTGATCTGGTTTTTTATGGTTCGAGAGCAAGGGGGGATCATACGCCCATTTCTGACTACAATTTTTATTTGATTGCCAGTGTTCAGGATCAGATGAATGGAACTTTTATACAATCGATTGGAAAGGCCCTCAATCTTTTAGAGTCTGAATCTTCTGTAAGTCTTGTGGCAGGGGACAGGGACTCTTTTCGGATGCGGGTAGAGCTTTTTGAACCGACTTCGATTCACCTCTGTGAACTCGGACAGGTTTTATACGGTCAGAACGACTTTGTGAAGCTTCAGGAAGAATGGCAGACAATCAAGCATAGAAAGCCCGATATTCCGGCACTTTTATCTTTTTTGGACAATCGCTATAATTTTTATAAGACACTAAAACCTCGTAATACAAAAGAAGATGTTTCCAGACTGGAAAAGATCCTCCAACTGAACCTGCAAATCTGGATTTTAAACCATATACCCGATCTAACAGTAACCGAAATCTGGTTTATGGATATTCCTTCCCGTTTAATTTTACTTCTACAAAAAATGTACGGTAGTGAAATTAATGAAGAAGTGAAGCTTCTCATTACTCTTTATGAAGAAATTCACGAGCTAAAACAAAATATACGCATGATTTTTCCATATTCGGATAATCAGATGAATCGGATTAAAGAGTCAATCCAACAGATACGGGGTTTGAGTAAAATCCTGGAGAAAAAAAGCTGAAGTTATTTTTTGTTTTATCCCTTATACTCTGTTTTTCCTACTTTCCTGTATTTTCTTCTCCACCGGCGGATGAAAAGGAATACTCCAAACCTTTACTTCGTGTCTGGCCTGTATATCGCATCGAAGAATGTGAATGGGCCATCCGGGTGTTCATCTGCCAGAAATGTGTAAGAAGAAATGAACAATACGCACAAAAAATCTATTTTTTAGAGAATGGTGTGTATAGAGAACACGGATGTTATACAGAGAAAAAAGGCTTCTATCTTTTAGAAAAATAGAAATACTCTGTAAATAGAATCGGAAAAACTTTTTTTATTGCTTCCAAATACTGTATTCTTATTTTACTACTATAATTTTATAAAGAGGTTCGTAATGAGAAAAACTACTTTAATTTTCTTTTTAATAGCTGGACTTACCTTCACCTGTAAAGGTGGAGATCCGAATGTTCCAGGTGAAACAGTTGGAAACCCCCATAAGTTTTCTGCTCAGGATTATGCTAGCGGCAAAGTAAAAGCGGAGAAAAAGTATGTAGCTATACAGGGAATGCCTTTAACTTATTTCTATTCTTACACTTTCAAGAAGAAGAAATTTGCTCCTTCTACACCATCTGAAGACAAAGCAGAGAAATTCTATTTTCCTATAGTTCCATCTACTTATAATTATAAGACAGATGAGATTGCCATTTTTGCATACTGTTCACCTACAAAGTTTAAATCTTTAACCGGAAACTTAAAAAATTTCCTGGATATGAAAAGTGGAGAGAAATCAGTAAATGGTAGATTAACTCGTTATTTACATAAGGTTCCTCAGAAAATTCTGGATGTATATACAAAACCAAAAGGTGGAGTTGCTTTCAAAGTAGCTTCTTCTGATAAGTTAATTACTGTTGATGTGGAATCTATAACAGAGCTTGGAGCCAGCCCGACTCCTGCCAAAAAATAAATTAGGGAACTTTTCAGGAGGATAGGTGAGCTATCCTCCTATGATGAAGACAATTCTCGAATTTTTCTATTTTGTAAAACCACATAATTTAGTATCACCTTTAGAAATAATTTGGCAGGAAGATTGTGAGTAAGAGTCCTTTTTCTATTATATGCGTAGGTAAAGAGCCCGGACATTTTTATACTACAGTTTTTCCTATATTTGAATTCAATACGAGTTTCACAGGAGAACTATTATTTTACTCAGAAACTGAAATCTTACAAGATTCAATCGATGGTTTTTGTATTTTGTTTCATGACATACAGAATATAGATGAATTATTCTTGCATAAACTCCGCAATAAACATAATTTCCTTTTTTCGCCTGTGATTGCTATATCTCGAAATGCATCGATTCAGGAATCAGTGCTGGCTATCAAGGCGGGTTACCAGGATTATCTGGATTGGAAAGCCATTACAAGCAGTGAAATTTTTCGACTCGTACATCATTATTCACCCGAAAAACAGGCATATAAGAAAAATCATGAGTTTTATATAAAAACCAGAGAGTTGGTAGGCGAATTAGTTTCAGACTATACATTTGGCATTGTATATAATCATAAAACGGAAAGCTTTCTTTTTGAATGGGAGTTTGGAAAGAAGATTATCGGTTCTGTTATTTTTCAAGAAACCATAAGAACCTTTGGGAAGAAAATTTTTCTTAAAAATTTAAAGCTCAAGGAATCCGACATTTTATCTCTACTCAAAACTGAGCATGGAAGCAAGATTGAAACCGTTATAGACTTTGTTGAAAATGGGGAAAAACACTGGTTAAGTATTCTATTAATTCACTTCAAAGAAAAGGAAGAGCAGTTTTTTATAGGAATTGCAAGAGACGTAACAGAAAAAATACTGTCAGAAGAAAAACTTCACAGACAATCAGAATTGATAGCAGCCATCTTTGATAATTCACCTTTGTATATGTCAATGTATGATGGAAAAGGATATTTACTTCGTGTAAATAAAGCCAAATCGAAATTCTTAAAAAAATATAATATAGCAAAAAAGCCGGGAAAATACAATTTATTTTCTGACCCGGTTATAAAAGATATGGGTTTGTATATTTTTTTCAAAAAAGTTTATGATGGTGAAACTGTAGATAAAAAAGAATTTTATTTGTATTCGGAAAAATTTTTATGCGAAGAGGGAATCTATCTGGATGGTATTCTTCTACCTTTAAAAGACCAGCAAGGAAAAATAGAATTTGTTGTTACATTTTTAAGAGAGGTAAATGAGCAGGTAGAAATTCGTAAGACTTTGCAAATCAGGGAAAGATATTTAAATACAATCGTAGATATGCAGGCTTACCTAAATACTCTCGGTTGGGAAGTGCCCGACTGGTTAAATCTATTAGGGATGTTGGAATATTCCACTCTGGCAGATAAGGTCTCTTTGTTTTTAGGTACAGAAACAGATGTTTTCTGGAAGTGCAGCACTCTTCAGGAAAATGAAACTGCTTATACTACTTTTACGAACTATGCAAGTTTTTTAAAGGAACTTGCAGATAGAAGTATTCGAATATCTAAATATATTATTGTTTCAAAATTGCGTACCGGCTATTTCTCTATCCTCTGTCCGATACCTCTCAGTCAAGGACAATGGGCTTTTTTTTTAATAGAGCTGGGAATTTTAATTCCTTTTGAAAAATGGTGGAATAAAGAAGCAGAATTACTCCACCTTGCCTTACAGGCAATTATATCTTATTATGAAAGAAGGAAAATACAAGATTCCATTATAGAAAGTGAAGCAAGATACAGAGAATTAGCAGAAGAAAATAAGCAGCTTTTAATTTTAAGTAAAAAAGATGCTGAAACAAAAGGTATTTTGTTGGAAGAAGTTAATCATCGAGTAAAGAATAATTTGGCATCTATCCTGGGTATTTTGGAATTGGAAAAAATGAAAAACATTCAATCACAAAAAGAATATTTTGGAATTATTCATCAATTAAGTACCCGCATACAAAGCTTGGCAGATGTGCATGGTATTTTATCATCATCCAATTGGACAGAAGTTCCTCTTGAGGAAATTGTTTATCAGATAAGTGAAAATGTTGTATACAGCTATTCTAAGGTAAAGATTAAATTACAACTTCTTTGTGAGGACACCATTTTTGTTAATGCCAAACAGGCTACAACAATTGCTTTACTTACAAATGAGCTCATAGTAAATAGCATTAAACATGCGTTTAAAGACATCGAGCATCCCAAGATTATTATCCATATTTTAAGAAATCACAATGTGGTCCAACTTGTTTTTTTGGATAATGGCATTGGGTTTCCTGAATCTGTTATCAATGAGGAAGAAGGAAATATTGGTTTAAAGATCGTAAAAATGAGCGCCAGGGCTACTTTAAAAGGTGGAATTATTCTAAAAAATGAATTGGGAGCAAAAGTAACCATATCATTTGTAAGGAAATTATAATAAAGTAATATGATAGATTATAAAAATATATGTGTACTAATTGTAGATGATGAACCTCTCGTTTGTGAATTATTAAGTGCTCAACTTACCGAGTTGGGATTTGGATATATATTTAAAGCATATGATATTGATGAAGGAATTGAAATATTAAAAAAAGAAAAGGTTGATATAGTCCTTCTGGATATGGAGATGTCCGATCCTGATACAGGACAGAATGACTTAAATGCCGGGATCAACTTTATATTTAAGATGAGAAATTATGCTTCGATTCCTATTGTCCTTGTAACTGCATATTCCTCTCACACGGTACTTGAAAAAGCTATGGAATACGGGATTGGAGCTTACCTGGTAAAACCTGCCAGAAAAAGCGATTTGGAAAGATCCATCGTTATTTCTATGGCAAGATTTCAGGATATGAAGAAGTATATGGAGTTAAGCAGCACTCTTTCTGAAACAAATCATCATCTTCAGGAAGAAATAAAAAAAAGAAAAGAAGCGGAAATTAACTTAAAATACAACGAAGAAAAATATGAAAATATTATACAATATGCCAGTGACGCAATCATTTCCATAGATAACTATTGCCGGATTAATGTTTTTAATCCGGGTGCAGAGAAAATGTTCGGATATAAGTCCGGGGATGTATTCGGAAAACCTGTTGAAATGTTACTTCCACAGCGTTTTCATAGGGGCCTAAGGACATTCCTTTTACATTACAATGAGCATTCCTACCACAAAAAGAATAATATCATGGTAAAAGCAGTTCGAAAATCCGGCGAAGAATTTTTAGTAGATATATCTTTTTCCATAACTTTAATTTCCGGAGAGACTTTGTTTACAACAATATCGAGAGATATTACTGAGAGAATACGATTTGAGAAAACATTAAAAGAAGCAAAGGAAGCCGCTGAAGAAGGAAATCGTGTAAAATCACAATTTTTAGCTACTATGAGCCATGAAATTCGTACTCCGATGAATGGTATTGTCGGAATGGCTTCTGTATTAGAAAAAATGAATATGAGTCCTGAGCAGAGAAAATATACGGAGGTTATACGAAAGAGTGGTGATTCGCTGCTGTCTTTGATTAATGATATATTAGATTTATCAAAATTAGAAGCTGGTAAATATGAAATATTTGAAGAAAAAGTTGAGATCGATCAGCATATTTATGATATTCTGGATCTACTCATCTCCAGAGCGATAGATAAAAAAATCGATCTTTTTGTTATGATTGCTCCGGAAGTTCCGGCATTTATTTATTCAGATGGAAAAAGACTGAGACAGATTCTATTGAACCTTATAGGAAATGCTTTGAAGTTCATTGAAGAAGGAGAAGTTAGAATTAGTGTAAGATTAAATCAATTAAAAGATAAATCAGTAGAGCTTTTGTTTGAAATCAGTGATACCGGTTTTGGAATTGATATGTCAAAAAAAGAGTCTTTATTTAAGCCATTCAATCGATTACTCGATTCCAAAACAAGGAAAACCGGAGGGACTGGACTCGGACTTGCTATATCCAAAAAACTTGTAGAACTTTTAGGAGGAGAAATCTGGTTTGAAAGTGTTGTTGATAAAGGGAGTACTTTTTATTTCACAATTAAATCTCAAATAGATGAGGATATAATCACCGGGGAAAAACCGGAATATCGTACATCTGATAAAAGGGCAGGCCTACAGGGAAAAGAAATTGGCTTTGTTTCCTCTTGTTCTAACTATGTGAGTATATTTGAAAATTATTCCAGTATATGGGGAGTTTCAATTAAACAGGTATATATTTCTTTAGAAAAACAAATGATACCGAAAGATTTAGATTCTCTGGATCTTTTATTTCTGGTAATGGATGACCCTATAGAAAATAATTATTTACTATTGTCCGAGCAGATCCATGAAGCTTATCCAGAGCTCCCTCTTTATGGAATTGTCTCTTTTAAAGAGCAGATACCCGAATTGCATCTAAATTATCCATATATTCAATCTTTTATTCAAAAACCTGTTTATCCATCCAAGATATATAATTTAATTTGCGAATATTTTATAAAAAACCAGAATGAACTGGGTGATGATACAGGTAAGGAAGATGAAGAGTCTCAATATTCGGAATCTTTACCTTTAAGAATTTTAGTAGCCGAAGATCAGGAATTTAATCAAATTGTTATTGAGGAGATGCTTGGATTATTTGGTTACACTGTGGATATAGTAGAAAATGGTAAGTTGGTTTTACAAAGCTTAGACAAAAAAAAATATGATCTAATTTTTATGGATATTCGTATGCCCGTAATGGATGGAATTGAAGCAATAAGCCAGATTAATAATATTAGAGATAGAGATGATTTATTTGTTGTGGCTATGACGGCAGATGTTTTTATGAACTCTGAACAATACTATTTGACTAAGGGATTTGATTATGTAGTCCCTAAACCGGTTACAGTTGCAGACATAAAAGCCTGTTTTAATTTTTTAAAAGAAAAGAGGAAAAGCTAATGAGCGAGTTGTTAAACGAAGAAAGAATTGGAGAAATTAGGAATATGGCAGGAAGAGCAAATCCTGCTTTGATGGGGAAATTTGTTAGCACTTATATTGCTACAGTAAAACCCATTATTGAAGAACTGGCAAACGTTCCTGTTGAGGAAACTGAGAAAATTGAACATTTATCCCATAAATTGGCGGGAGCCTCTGCCAATATTGGAGCCGATAAACTCTTTAAGTTAGGCAAGGAAATGCAAAAAAAAGCATCTCTTTATTCCGAAGCCAATTACATAAAAGATAGAACTGAGCTAATTCAATGTGCAGAAGCTACCTTCAAAGAGTTAGAAGAAACTCTCCAATAACTTAATTTCGAGCAAAGGGGATTTCTACAGTAATTTCTACTTTATTGGTAGGAATCCTTTCTGTATGATCGACTATCTTATACGCATTAATTTTTCCATTGTGTTTCTGGACAATTTTATCTACAATGGTAAGGCCCAGACCATAATCCGAGGTTTTATAATCTTCGTAAACATGGTTGTTCAATCGGTAAAAAGGTTCGAAGATCAGGTTTTGATGTTCTTCTGAAATTTGATTTTCCGGTGTAGGTACATTTAAGAAAGAAATAGTAATCTTATCCTCTTCTGTTTTAAAAAGAATGATGATATTAGAATGAGCCCTGGAGAATTTTAAAGCATTGATAATTAGTTCATTAAATACTTTTCGCAAATAGGAAACATCATCTGAAGTGTAGATAGTGCTCTGAGAGAATTTTCTTTGTAAATCGCTCAGCATAATATTATGATGCTTTACTTCTGCAAATTTTTTTGATGCTTCTACTTCTTCTTTTAGCAGGTTATAGACTTCCTGAACTGTCATACTAAGATTGAATTTTTTTTGTCCTACCAGGTCATCGAGTTCACCAAAAGTTTGAATGATCTTTTGGGCGTGCATGGTATTTTCTCTTAAGAAATCTACGATGCCCGCGTCTATCAAATACTGGTTGTCCTCATTTTTTGGAGAATTACAGATTAATTCGCTAATAGAGATAATGGCACCAAAACCTGCACCCTGTGATAGGTTTGTTTTAAGATTTTCAAACACTGCATCATAAAATGAGTTTTTGCTCAAATGGGTATTGGAAAGATTTTTACTCTGCCATTTTAACCATTCCAATTGGCTTTCCATTCGCAAAAGCTTTTCTTTTTCATAAACCCGGTGATTCTTTTTTAAAATGGCGGCATCAAGTCCTCTGGAAACTTTTAAAAGGAGATCTTCCGCTTTTATGGGTTTGATTAAATAATCGAAGACTCCCATCTTCATGATATCAATAATAATATCACTTTCAAAATGAAGAGTTTCTACGATTACAATCGTGTCGGGAAAATTCGCCTGTATTTCTAAGATAAGCTCCCGACCTCCCATAATCGGCATGTCCAGGTCAGTAATAACCACCGGAAAGGACTCACGTTTTAAATATTCAAGAGCCATTTTTCCATTTTCAACTATGACTGGCTGGTAGTTATTCTCTTTTAGAACATGGTTGATGAGTTCTCTGGCTAATGCTTCATCTTCAGCAATCAGAATCTTATATTTTTCTTTCATATAGGTTTTTGGTTTAGAAGGTATTCTAACTAATAATTACTTCTGGACAAGCCTTTTTCTGCATAAATTAAAAATTAGATGACGGTAAACGGCAAGAAACAATCATCTTTCGGTTTCTATTCTTTCTTCTTTAAGCTATTAAACAAGCAATATTTAAAAAATTATTTAACTATACCCTTTTCGAGTAAAAAACGGGCAACACCGTCTTCATCATTTGAATAAGGATTCTGAATCTTTGCGGCTTTTTTTGCTTCTGCTGAAGCATTTTTCATGGCTATTCCGTGTTTCACGCTTTTCAACATTTCAATATCATTTCCCTCGTCTCCGAAACAGATAATGCCATTCTCGGCTTTATTTTTAATCCTGGCGAAATATTCAATTCCGCTCCATTTCGAAATATTGGCTTTCAGGATTTCCAGACAAAATCCAATATCCGGAATTTCACTTAAAACCGTTCGGGTTTTATCTCCCTGCATCTCTCTATCTATTCTATTTTTTAGATATTGTATTTCAGTTTTGGAGTCCGAAAAAAAGCAACAGACCAGAATTCTATCTGTACCCGCTCGGACAGGATCCGATTCAAGTTCCGAAAAAAGAAGTTTTGAACGTAAATAACGTTCGTAAGCCGGGTTCGAATGACTTGCATCATACAAAATTTCTACTTGATTTCTTTCGGGAAAGCTTACATGCAAGATAGGAGAGAACTTCATTCGGCTGGCCATTTGTACAATAGATTTAAGTTCAACAGGATCAAGAAAATTTTCTTGGATAATTTCATGTCCGGGATACTCTCTTAATACCTGCCCGTTATTACAAACGACGCCTATGCTTCCCTGGAATAATTCTATATAGGGAAGGCAGGCACGGTAACGACGACCGCTGGCTATAATCAGGTATAGGCCCTGTGTCAGGGCTTCTTGAAGGGTATTTCTTGTAAAACTACTGATGCTTGCATCCGAGTTTAGAAGAGTTCCGTCCAGATCGCAAACTATAGTATGTATGCCCTGTATCATAAAGTAGGAATGAAAAGGAAGAAGTGACAGGGAAAGCTTTTTTTGATTTAATTAAAAAGTGTAGAAAATGTAATATTATGCGCATAAATTTGTGTATAATCTATTCATAGATTTTTTTATTCAGGGTTTGAAATTTGAAAATTTTATATTGACAAAAAAAGATTGCCTATTTCAAAGTCGTAATTCATTTCGTTATAAAAACTTTAAAAGGGAGGCGATAGACGAGAAAGAATGAATGCATTAGGGAAGCATGTAATAGCAGAATTCTATGATTGTGATTCGGACATCATTAACAATCAGGAAGTTATTGAGCACATTATGCTGGAAGCTGTGGAACTTTCCGGAGCTACGGTTGTAATGCCTGCTTTTCATAAATTCAGTCCCCATGGTGTAAGTGGCATGGTGGTTGTTTCCGAGTCCCATTTTAGTATCCATACATGGCCGGAATATGGTTATTGTGCGGTTGATGTCTTCACCTGTGGAGATTTAATCGACAATGATATAGCTTTAAACCATATGAAAGTTCATTTCAAGGCAAATAATGTATCAGTTGTGGAAATGAAGCGCGGAGTTCTTAATCTTGGTGTTGAGCTTCACCACAAACCACCGGTAAGTGTAGGATGAAAAAAGAACTGTTAGAAGATAGAGAAGAAGAGCCTGAAGGCCTCTCCTCAGCCCCTTTACAGTTCAAATCCCAATTCCTGTTTTCGGCTGACAATAAAAGTCTATTCCAACAGGGCTCAAAGCCGAATACCCTTAAAACCAGAGTATCCTGTCGATCAGAACTTGGTTATTTCTTCAGTAATTACCTCACGAAAGAAGGTTCTACTTCTTTTCCTTCACAGATCCCATAAAAAATTTTTGTTTTAAGGAGAAATATTATGATAACAAATACAGGGATTAAAACAATTTCTCGTTATTCTTTCTTGAATAGTCATATCGCCCTAACTGAGGTTTCAGAAGGCCGCTACACCCTTACCAGCACCGCTCCCATAAGAAAAGGTGAAACGGTTGCTATCTGGGGAGGAAAGGTAGTTTCCAGCGAGAAGCTGAATACTTTGCAATATTCCAGTGCACACCAGATCGAATCCGACTTCTTTCTGGTTACTCCTATTCATGATGATGGACCGGAGTCAATTCACTACATTAAAGTTGCCGAGAATCCTAATTGCGAAACAAAAGGTCAAATAACTCTTGTTGCAGCCAGGGAAATAAATGCCGGGGAAGAAATTACTTATAATCCGGCTATAAGGAATTTTTTATCTCCAACACGCGCGAGTGAATTCTTCAAAAGAGGAGAAAATAGCTTTGCTGATGGAGCCTGGGGGCTTCTGAGTAGCATTGACCTTGTCAATTGTAAGCCTGCAACTATTCGTGATGCTGAAGCTATCAAGCGCTATGTTTATGAACTCTGTGACCTGATTGATATGAAGCGTTTTGGAGAGTGCCATGTCGTGCATTTTGGTGAAGATGAAAGAGTCGCCGGTTTCTCCATGTTTCAATTAATTGAAACCTCCTGTATCTCGGCTCATTTCGCTAATGAATCCAATACTTCCTATATTGATATCTTCTCCTGTAAAGCTTATGACCCGGTAGTCGCGGCTGAGTTTACTAAGAAGTTCTTTGAAGGCAGTAACTATAGAATGACAGTAACAAATAGGTTCTAATCATGGAATTATGGTTTGAAGAAAAACTTGATGTAAAAGAGGGAAGGGTAATGCGCTTGAGGGTTGATAGAACTCTTGAGACAATCCAAACTCCTTTTCAGAGAATTGATGTTTTTGAAACACCGGCATTCGGTAGAATGTTCACTCTCGATGATGTGATCATGGTAACAGAAAAAGATGAATTTTCCTACCACGAAATGATTGCTCACGTTCCAATGATGACGCACCCTTCACCGGAGAGAGTTCTGGTTATCGGAGGAGGGGACGGTGGTACAGTTCGTGAAGTTCTGAAGCACAAAACAGTTAAAGAAGTTCATCTTTGCGAAATCGATAAAGGTGTTGTAGATATTGCCTATAAATACTTTCCGGAAATCTCCAATGCAATGAAGGATTCTCGAGTAAAGCATTTTTATGAAGATGGTGCAGCCTTTGTTGAGAATCATAAAGGCTACTATGATGTAATTCTTGTTGATTCTTCTGATCCCATAGGTCCTGCAGAGATTCTATTTAAAAGACCCTTTTATGAGGGACTCCGAAATGCGCTTCGTGAAACCGGTGTTGTAGCTACTCAGGCCGAAAGTTATCAATATCATGGAGATATAATAAAAGGCTTGTATAAGTTCATTCCGGAAGTATTTGAAGAATACGGGTATTATTGGACGGCTATACCAACTTATCCTTCCGGACTGATTGGTTTTACCCTACTATCCAATAAAATTGACCCTTATTCAGTAGAACCGGATCCAACACGAATTCCGGAGGGATTAAAATATTACTCAAAGGATATTCATAAAGCCTGTATGGTTTTGCCCAAATTCGCAAGTGAATATATTCCTAAAAAGAGGAAGTAAATATCTAACAGGGCGGTTTTTACCGCCTGTTGGTTTTATACATGTTTGTAGAAAAGTTAAGAAAGCAAATTAGTAAGAAAAAAAGTCTGCTCTGCATAGGTTTAGATCCGGATCGAGAAAAACTTCCGGAAATTTTAAAATATGAGAAAGAAGCCTTCTTCCTTTTTTGTAGAGAAATTGTAGATTCAACTTCCGATTTCGCTATCAGCTATAAACCTAATATAGCCTTTTTTGAAAGGTTTGGAAGTAAGGGCATCGCAGAATTTGAAAGACTTGTTCTTTATATTCGAGAAACCCATCCTGAAATTCCAATTGTTGCTGATGTCAAACGTGGTGATTTATTTAATACAGCCAAAGAATATGCCGCATATTATCTGGCAGACCTACAGGTGGACGCTCTGACTCTATCTCCCTATATGGGAAAAGATAGCCTCAGTCCTTACCTCAGTTATAAAGGCAAATTTGCTTTTATTCTCTGTTTAACATCAAATACGGGATCAAATGATTTGCAAAAATTAAAAATTGTTGATTCTAATGCCTATCTGTATGAAGAAACTGCAAATTTTGTTTCTCGATTAAACCAGGAATTTCCCGACTCCTGCGGTTTAGTGGTTGGTGGAACCCATCCACAAGAATTGAGTAATTTACGACAGAAACACCCGGATTTGTATTTCCTCATACCGGGTTACGGAGCCCAGGGTGGATCTTTAGAAGATATTTATAGAGCTTCCGGTTTGAACTCCCTGATAAATTCTTCAAGAGGAATTATTTACGCTTCTTCCGATTCTGATTTTGCTGAAAAAGCAGCTATAAAAGCTTCTGAAATTCAGGAGGATTTTAAAAAATTATTCAAATCTTAATTTTTTTGTCTTGATTTGTCCAATCTTTTAGTCTAACATTGGACAATAAATGGAATATTTAATCAAAGACTTAAGCCGACTTACAGGCATAAACGGACACACGATTCGAAAATGGAATGAAAGGTATAAAATCCTTTCTCCCCGTCAGGCTGAAAATGGTTATTGGTACTATTCAATTGAAGATTTTTTGATTTTACAAAATATACAGGAAGGAATTAAGCAGGGTCAAAAAATTTCAGAACTTGCTTATCTCGGAAGAAAAAAATTACTCAAGAAAAATAACGTACAGGAAAGTTTAAAAAATTGGAAGTTTTACAGATGGTTTAGCCAATCGAAATTTGCTTACTTTCAGAAGTATTTCGAACTCTTTGGAAACAAGCATGGGCAAGAAGCATTAGCAAAAGAATGTATTCAACCTCTACTTGTTTTGTTAGGAAAGGGTTGGGAGGATGGGATTATCAGTGTGGCAGAAGAGCATGCTTTTGCAAAATGGGTTTTTTCCTACATATATAAAAAAGCTATGCTTCATTTTCAAGATAAAATAAGACCGCAATATCTCATCACAGTGTTCCCTGGTGATAGGCATGAGCTTGGAGCTTTATTACATTATTACATTCTTCTTTTAAATGGAGAAGCTGTTCACTTCATTGGCTCAACACCTCTTGAATTCATATTAGAAGAACTAAATAAAGGTAATTATAATACTATTAGTTTTTCTCTGACCCTTCCTCAGACAATGGAAAGTATGCAAAAATTAGAGACTACAATAATATCCTCAAGTTCCGTTAAAACGGTTTTATTTGGTGGATATGGTTACAAAAAAAGGAAAAATAAATTCAGATGAAAGAAAGATTAGCAATCGTCGGAACCGGAATAGCCGGACTCGCCTCTGCTCATTTCCTGCAAAAGGAATATGATATAAGTTGTTTTGAAAAAGAGGATTATATAGGAGGACACAGCAATACAGTTGATATCGAAGAAGACGGAATAAATATACCTGTGGATACAGGATTTATAGTCTATAATGAAGTTACCTATCCGGGTCTTACTGCCCTTTTTAGAGATTTAGGCGTAGAAACCAAGAATTCGAGTATGTCTTTCAGTGTTCAACATCTTCAATCTAATATAGAATTCTGTGGATCCGGCTTAAATGGATTATTTGCACAGAGGAAAAATCTCTTAAATCCACGCTTTTGGAGATTACTATTTAATATTAATCAATTCAATAAAAAAGCTCCTTCATTTCTACAAGAAGAATCTTCTTATAATATTAGTATTAAGGAATATATTCAAAGAGAGGACTATCATCCTGATTTATTAGAATATTACTTAATACCTATGAGTTCGGCTGTTTGGTCAACCCCGAAAGAACTAATTTATGAATTTCCTGCATTTACACTTATCCGCTTTTTTTACAATCACGGTTTTTTAGGTTTAAATACCCAGCACCAGTGGAAAACGGTTACGGGTGGTTCAAGGGAATACGTTAAGAAACTCATTCATCCCTTTAAAGAAAAAATATTTTGTAATAAAGCAGTTCAGGAAGTTGTCAAAACAGAGCACAATGTAACCCTTCTATTTGCAGATGGAAAACAAGAAACATTTGATAAAGTAATTCTTGCCTGTCATGCTAATACAGCTTTAAAATTATTAAAAAATCCAAGTCTTCTTCAAAGAGAAATTCTTTCAAACTTTGCTTACGAAAAAAATATAGCTACTCTTCATACAGATGAATCATTAATGCCAAAAACAAGATTAACCTGGTCTTCCTGGAATTATCGAGTAGGAGAAAAAGGAAAAGCAGGAAAATGGGACTCAAGTATTGTTTACTGGATGAATAGCCTTCAGGGTGTTTCTAAAAAGAAAAATTATTTTGTTTCCATAAACGATCCGGGAAATATTCCTGATTCTAAAATAATTCGCCAAATAGAGTATTATCATCCACTCTTTAATGGGAAAGCACTAAACGCACAGGCAACATTACCTAACTTGAATCAGGAAGACCAAATTTATTTTTGTGGAAGTTATTTTCGTTATGGATTTCACGAAGATGCTCTTCAATCTGCAATTCAACTCTCTAAAACTTTACTGGGGAGAGGTGCATGGACTTAAATTCAAAGATCTATGATTGTGTTTTATCTCATCACAGATTATTTCCTAAAAAGAATAGTTTTACATATAAAGCATTTACATTTTTCTTGGATTTAGATGAGATAGAATCTATTTCTAAAAAAATGAAACTTTTTAGTAAAGGGAAGTTTAACTTATTTAGTTTTGCAGAACAAGACCATATTCTTTTAGGTAATAAAAATCTAAAAGATTCAATCATTCAATTAGCGAAAGAAAATGGTGTTAATGAAAAAATAACAAAAGTCTATCTCTTAACCAACCTTAGAATTTTAGGTTATGTTTTTAATCCTGTTTCTTTTTATTTTTGTTTGAATCAAGATAAATTACTCTGTGCTGTAGCGGAAGTAAATAATACCTTCGGAGAACGCAAACCGTATTTTATACCTTTACAAGAAGATGGTAAATCTTTTTATTTAAAAACTCCCAAGTATTTTTATGTATCTCCTTTCCTTGATTTAGATATGGACTTTGAGTTTAAGTTGAATTTTCCTAAAGAGAAGTTAAACTTAACAGTAAATACTTTGTCCGAAGGAAGAATGATGTTGTTATCTAACTATAAGGGGAAAGAAATACTATTATCTGATTCAGCACTTTTGAAATATTTTTTTATAATGCCTTTTTTTACCTTAAAAGTCATTTTTTTAATTCATTGGCAGGCATTCATTCTTTTACTTAAAAAAATACCTTATCATAAAAAAGATGAAAATATAGAATTACAAAAAGGAGTACATCTTGGAAAAGACATATAATAAAATGAACATTACTCTGGAAGATAATAGCATTCAGGAACAGGTCATAACAAAAAATTTTTATAGAAGTCTGGTCATTTCAAGCTTAGATGAAATGAAAGCCGGAACTCTGTGTTTAATAGAGCCTGATGGAACTATTATAACACTCGGAGGTGGAAAGCTTGAATCTACAAATTATTATAATTCAGGTTTTATAAAAATTCATTCCTTTGATTTTTATAGACGTTGTGTATTATACGGAGACATAGGTTTTGCAGAAAGTTATATGGAAGAACTCTGGGATACTGATGATTTAAGTAAGGTTTTATCCTGGTTTCTCTTGAATATAGATAACAACCCATCTCTCTCAGGAAGTAAAATGAAAAATATTGGAATAAATTTACTAAAAGGAATAAATCTTTTATTGCATCGCTTTCGTGAAAATTCCATAAAAGGGAGCAAGAAAAATATTGTAGCACATTACGATCTGGGAAATGATTTTTATTCTTTGTTTTTGGATAAGACTATGACTTACTCCTCGGCAATATTTAAAACTTATAAAGAGGATTTGGAGGAAGCTCAGATAGCAAAGTATTCTTCCCTCGCAGAAAGTTTACAATTAAAACCGAATATGCATATTTTAGAGATAGGAAGCGGCTGGGGAGGATTTAGTCAATTTTTAGTAAAAGAATATGCTTGCAAAGTTCATACAGTAACTATTTCGGATGAGCAATATAAATATGTTAAAAATATAATAGAGCAGGAAGGACTTAAAGGAAAGCTTACGGTAGAATTATCGGATTATAGACTATTAAAAGGAAGTTATGATAGGATAGTATCAATTGAAATGTTAGAAGCAGTTGGAGATAAATACTACGAAACCTATTTTAAGAAATGTCATGAGCTTTTAAAGAAAGATGGTCTTTTGGGAATCCAGGTGATTACATCACCGGACTCCAGATATGAAGAGATAAAGAAAGGAGTTGATTTTATACAAAAATATATATTCCCGGGTTCACTGATTCCTTCCCTGGCAAGGTTGAATAAGGCTATAAATAAAACAGGAGACCTATTCATGCACAATTTACTGGATATGGGTTTAAGCTATGCTCACACATTGCGTTTGTGGAAAGAAAATTTTAATAGAAAGTTAGAAGATGTTCGAACTCTCGGATTTGATGAGAAGTTTATAAGGATGTGGAATTATTATCTTTCCTATTGCGAAGTTGCTTTTCAAATGCGAAATATAACGGTAGTTCAGGCTGTTTATACAAGACCTAATAATCTCAGTCTGGGATAATTCTATATAAGGGGAAAACGTAAATCAATCACATTTACATACTCAGATCCGGAGGTATCGAGGTGGTTCCTGGAACAGCTTAAATTTAGAGAACCACCATGTTTTTTAATAACTCTATCAGCATAGGTGAGACCCAGACCGGAATCAAGCCCCGGTATATCCTCAAAAATAACTTTGGTGTTTCGAAAAAAAGGTTCTAAAATATATTTTTCATCTTCCGAAAAGTATTGTTTTTCGGGAAGATCTTCTCTGGGAGAATTTAAAATTGAAATACAAAAATGTATGGTTTCCACCCTAAAAAGAATATAAACATTTGAGTTCTGGGAAGAAAAGCGAAGAGCATTAAACAATAATTCCTTTACAGCGTCTGCAAAATGCTTTTTATCAATCATTATACTTTTATCCGTTGTTTCCGGAAAAGTTCCTACAATAAACTCAATACCTCTTTTCTGTGAATACTCTTCTATTTCTAATATTAGAATTTCTAAGATCTTTAAAATTTCAGAAGGATGTATTGTTTCAGTTTTCAAGTTATAGCGAATTACATTTTCAATTTTTTCCAACATACGAATAACATCTTCTGCTACGACAGCGCTCTCATATAGTAAATCCATAGCTTCAAGAGGGATGAGGCAGTT
The DNA here is from genome assembly GCA_024233835.1 of Leptospiraceae bacterium. Taxonomy (NCBI): domain Bacteria; kingdom Pseudomonadati; phylum Spirochaetota; class Leptospiria; order Leptospirales; family Leptospiraceae; species Leptospiraceae bacterium. The sequence continues at coordinate 273,927 of JACKPC010000005.1, read as the reverse complement.
TGTTCCTTCAACAATAGCCATTGCTTTAATTAAATTTAGACAGGAGATGATATTTCCAAAACCTTTTCCCTGACTTAAGCTGGTGCGGAGATTTTCAACAAGAGCTTCTTTTTCTTTATTCAGACTGTCCTCTGCCTTGTTTTCCCTCCAGGTATTCCAATAGATTCGTTCCTGTAGCTCTTTTTCCTTTTTATCATCAGAAGTTCGTTTAAACTTTCTTAACTCATAAAGTTCAATTGCTTTGCTGACCTTCATGAGAAGTTCTTCATTAACAATGGGTTTCAGTATATAGTCAAAAGCACCCCTGCGAAATGCTGCCATCCGTCTTTCTATATGGTTCTGGGGTAATAAAACTAAAACCGGTATAGAAAAACCCAGTTCTTGAAATTTTAAAAAAAGATTCTTATCCTCCTCACTCAGAAAATTATAGTCTAAGACAATTGTGTGAATACCCAGGGGATTTACAGTCAGCGCATTTATTGCATCACGACTATTAGAGGCCGGAATGACAGTAAAACTATAGGATAAAATATCCCTCAAGATCTCAAGATTATCATTGTCAGTATCGATGCAGAGGATCGAATGTTTATGGGGCATTATATTTTGATAGGATTCTTATTTTACAAAAAATAGCAATGTTTTTTCCAATAAATATAGATGCAAAAAGGAAAATTAAGCTATAGGAACAAAATTATATTTGTTTAAACCGGGACTCATTGAGCCCCGTGAAAATCTATTTTTTTCTTCTTATATACATTTTAATTACGTCACTTGTATTTGGAGCGGTATTATCAGAGAGGAGCATTTCCTGTTCTTCATAGTAATATTCGTCCTCTTCTATTTCTTCTTTCTTTTTCTTTTTATCTTCGCCACTCATTTCCTGAGATTGTTTTTTTAACTTCAGAAGCTTTTGTAGATTTTCCATTCTCTCATTTTCTTCTTTTACTTTTTGAGCATACGTGGCTTCCGAAGTTTTTACCTGTTCTTTTTTCCGAGAACGAGTTCTTACTTTTTTTCTCGTTTTAATATACTTTTTCGATTTATTAATATGGCTTAATTTTTCTTTCGGCTGTAATTCTTCTTTAGGAGCTACAAAATGGGAATACACAATCCGTTTAATCTTATTTTTAGGAATCTTATAATAAATAGAATAGGAGTGTAATAGTATATGGTTTATGTTCTGATCGGTTATTCTTCCTGATAGGGCATTACCATTCACAAGAATTACCGTTTCAGAAAAAAGCGGCAGGGTTAAAAAAGCGAAAAGAGAAAAAGTGCTGAGCGATTTTTTAAAGGCCATATTTTTCCACCCATTTTTATGATTTATATATGTACTATTTTTAGAACGCCGCTTATCTGTAAAGAGGAAAGTACAGGAAAAAAACATTTCCCCAAATAAAAAATTTCCTGCGTTTTATTTAATAGATAGAGCTGGTTTTAAAAGACGCGCATTAATGAGTCTCGAAAAAGAAAATGATTGTAAAATCTACATTGTGAATAAAGCTTACCGGTATAAAAATATATAAAAGATAATAGGAAGAGAGAATGGCTTTTGATATTGAAATGATACAGGCATCTTATGCCAATTTTCCTGAAAGAATAAAAAACGTTAGAAAGCTTTTAAATCGCCCTCTAACGCTCACTGAAAAGATTCTTTATGCTCACTTATGGGAAAACCAGGTTCCGGAGAAGGCATTTGAAAGAGGAGTTTCTTACGTTGAATTTACTCCTGATAGAGTTGCCATGCAGGATGCCACAGCGCAGATGGCACTTCTGCAATTTATGCAGGCCGGAAGAAAAAAAGTTGCTGTACCGAGTACTGTACACTGTGACCATTTAATCCAGGCAAAAGACGGCTCAAAATCAGATCTGGAAGTTGCCGTTAATACAAATAAAGAAGTTTATGATTTTCTCGCTTCCGTTTCGAATAAATACGGGATTGGTTTCTGGAAACCAGGTGCCGGAATCATTCATCAGGTAGTCTTAGAAAACTATGCCTTCCCGGGTGGAATGATGATTGGAACCGACTCTCATACAGTAAATGCGGGTGGACTTGGCATGATTGCTGTGGGTGTTGGTGGAGCAGACGCAGTTGATGTAATGGCAGGAATGCCCTGGGAGCTAAAATTTCCTAAAATCATCGGTATTAAACTGACCGGAAAAATGAATGGTTGGGCTTCTGCAAAAGATGTAATTTTGAAAGTAGCCGGAATTTTAACTGTGAAAGGTGGAACCGGTTGTATTGTTGAATATTTCGGAGAAGGCGCTGACACCATCTCTTGCACAGGAAAAGGAACCATCTGTAATATGGGGGCTGAAATCGGTGCTACTACTTCTATCTTTGGCTACGATGAAAAAATGTCAGCTTATTTAAAATCTACAGACAGAGCTGATGTAGCAGGACTGGCGGATGCAATCGCTGAGCATTTAAGGGGAGACAAAGAAGTTTATGATGACCCCGAACAGTATTTTGACCAGGTCATTGAAATCAACCTTTCTGAGTTAGAACCCCACATTAATGGACCTTTTACACCTGACCTGGCCTGGCCTTTATCTCGTTTTGCTGAAGCGGCTAAAGAAAATGGTTATCCGGACAATCTGGAAGTCGGACTTATCGGTTCCTGTACCAACTCCTCCTATGAGGATATTACCCGTGCTGCTTCTGTTGCGAAACAAGCTGTCGATAAAAAACTTAAAGCTAAAGCTGAGTTTACGATTACACCGGGTTCCGAACTGGTTCGTTATACAATTGAAAGAGATGGGCTTTTAAAAACATTCCATGAAATGGGAGCAGTGGTTCTGGCAAATGCCTGCGGACCCTGCATCGGTCAATGGAGTCGACATATGGATGACCCCAAACGTAAAAACTCAATTATAACTTCTTTCAACCGTAACTTTGCAAAAAGAAACGATGGAAATGCAAATACCTATGCTTTTGTAGCCTCTCCTGAAATTGTAACAGCTTTTTCAATTGCCGGAAGTCTTTCTTTTAATCCTGTGAAAGATACTCTGAAAAACACAGAGGGAAAAGATGTAAAGTTAGATCCACCTACGGGAGATGAACTCCCTTCCAAAGGGTTTGCGGTAGAAGATGCCGGTTATGTGGCTCCCCGGAAAGATGGTTCCGGTGTAGAAGTTATCGTGAAATCGGATTCAGAGCGCTTACAGCTCTTAGAAGGGTTTAAACCCTGGGAAGGAAATGATCTGATAGGCTTGAAACTTCTAATAAAAGCGAAAGGAAAGTGTACTACCGATCATATTTCAATGGCCGGTCCCTGGTTAAAATATAGAGGACATCTTGATAATATTTCCAATAACCTGCTTATTGGTGCCGTAAACGCTTTTAGTGGAGAAACTGATAAGGTGAAAAACCTTTTAAGTTCTGAATATGGCCCGGTTCCTAAAACAGCCAGAGAGTATAAAAAGGCAGGTTTTGGTTCCATCGTAGTGGGTGATGAAAACTATGGTGAAGGTTCTTCCCGTGAACATGCAGCGATGGAGCCAAGGCACTTGGGAGTTCGTGTGGTTCTGGTGAGGTCTTTTGCGAGAATCCATGAAACCAACCTGAAGAAACAGGGAATTCTGGCTCTGACTTTTGCAAATAAAGAGGATTACGACAAGATTCAAGAAGAAGATGTAATTGATGTTCTTGGTCTGAAACTATTCAGTCCGGGAGTTTCCCTGACTCTTGTTTTAAACCATAAAGATGGAAGTAAGGAAGAAATTAAAGTAAACCATACTTTTAATAAGAACCAGATTGAATGGTTTAAAGCCGGTTCTGCTCTAAACCTGATTAAACAACAGCAGAAATAAGTAGCTTCTTTGGGGTAGAAACTACCCCATTTAGGAAAAGAACATGGATGAAATTCTTCAACTCCAGGAAAGGGTGCGAAATGCTATTCTGGTTGGAGAAAGTGATTTCCGTGAATTTAAGTCTGCCCTCGAAGGAAAACCCGACAATAAAAAGCCGGGTTCTGTAAAGCGAATCTGTGAAAAAATTTCTGAAGCTCTGGTGGCTTTTGCCAATACAGATGGAGGGGAGCTCCTTATCGGTGTAGAAGATGACACCACGATAACAGGGGTTCCTCATTCAGAAAAAGAAATCCTGATGATGCTTAACTCTATTCGAACTCATGTTATGTCAGGGCAAAAACTTCCTATGGTTTATGCTCTCAAAGTAAAACTGGATAATAAATTTGTTCTTTTTTTTCAGGTAGAAAAAGGAAGCTCGGAAATTTATCAACTTCCTGACGGTAGAGTTGTAGTTCGAAAAGATAAGCGAACTGTTCCGGCCAATGTAAGACGGCTTCAATTTGAAAGGCAGGAGGTGAAGTCCAGAGAATACGACAGGAAGTTTGTTGACGGAGCCAGCATCTCGGATCTCGATCTACCACTTATTCAAAATCTTGCGGACGGTTTTTTGAAAGGTTTGACTGTTGAAAAATATCTTCAGCAGATTGGATTGGCAGAATATGCAATTAATGGACTCAGACTCAGGGAAGCTGCACTCTTGCTTTTTGCGAAAGATATTAATCGCTGGCATCCGCGTTCTCAGGTCCGGTTCCTGAAAGTAAAAGGAAGCAGCCTTGAATCAGGAGAAAAATATAATGTAGTCTCTGATGAAACTGTTCATGGAAACATTTTTGAACTCATTATAAAATCCTGGGAGCGTTTACGACCTTACCTCGCTTATAAAACCGAATTTGGCGCAGATGCCCGTTTTGAACAGAAATACATCTACCCGGAAGATGCCTGTAAAGAAGCGATTCTGAATGCAATTGTACATAGAGATTATAATAATTCTAATGGAATTGAGGTTTATATTTATGATGATAGGATGGATATACGTAACCCGGGTGCTTTACTTTCAACCCTGACAGTAGAAGATCTGTATATACTTGATAATCGACACGAATCCCGTAATGCCAGGATTACAAATGTTTTAAAAATCAGTAAATTTATGCGAGAAATAGGAGAGGGGATGAAGCGTATTTTTCGCTTGATGGAACAGAGTGAACTGAAACGGCCCATCCTGTATTCGAATACAAATTGGTTTACGGTAACTCTATTTAATAAATCTGTATATACTCCCAAACAGGAACAGTTTATTAATCTTTTCAGTGCTTACCCTTTAAGCCATAACCAGAAACAGGTAATTTTATTGGGGATGGAGGGAAAGGCCATTGCTCCTCATGATATTTACCTGGCAATGAATACCGCAGATCGAGATACTTATGACAAGGAAGTCAGTGGATTACGCAAAATGAAGCTCTTGCAGGAAATTCGAACCAATGCTCAGGCCAGTATTTATGCTAAAAAAAACCAGATTAGTAAACAGAAAGTTCATCGATTTAAGGTTCGGCTTCCAAATACCGGTTTGTCAGATACAAAAACCGGTAATTAGGAATTTTTATTCCCAAAATTCAAGATTTTTTGAAATAACAAAAATTACTTGTATATAAATCGGTCTATGATACTGGTTAAAAAGTATTTTCTATTATAATAGACCTCATTAAAAGAAAAGAAAACTGCGATGCAAAATCAGACTCAGGATAACAATAAAAAGGTGAAGCAAGGGGTAGAATCCGAGTCCAAATATCCTTTTATTAATGTCATTAATGAAAGGGAAGCCATGTCTTTAGGGGTGAACCCTAATAATAATTACCAGCATGCTATATTGAAGAAGATTAAATCCACTTCTACCATGCAAAATGCTCAAAAAGGCTTACTTTTCCAGCCAAATACTTTTTATCTTGAGCCCATGAAAATTAGTCAGGAAAACGCTATTTCGAGTTTAAACCGACTCGTAATGAACCAGCTTATTACCCACATTGTATGTTTTGAATTTAACCTCGACACAAAAGCTCTCGGGGTTGCATCATTTTTTGTGACCCATCCTGCTGAAATTACTCGCACAGGTATTGATGATTTATATGAGCAGCTCATTCGGTATTCTTTTAATTCTTTGCGTTTATGGTATGATTCTCGCTCCGAATTAGATCCAAAAGATTTCTACAAAGATCTCGAAACCCAATATAAAGCAAAAAAAGGTCTTCCTTCCGTAAATTTAAAAAATGTTTTTAATCCGAATAGATCCTTAAGAAGTTTGAAACACAAAGTAATTTTGTCTGAGGACATGATAACTCACATTTCCCGCGAACTTTCTGAACGATTGGTAAAAGAAAAAATGGCAATTCCTATCAAAGGGCACGGGCTTCTGGTTCTAAAGGAAAATGAGATAATTCCTCATTACGAAATAGCCTGTAGGTTCATGGATGAGGTAATCTCACCCTCTCTCAAATCGGATCCCATTTTAAAATTCAAACTGGATAAAATTGCATTTGAAGAAAAAACCTATTTTCTTCTGGATAAGTATCCGGTTCAAACTTCAAAATTCAATATCAAAAGGGCAGAAGAGATACGGCTTATAAAATCTACCGGCAATAATTTGGGATATTATCCCGGTTCTCTGGCTATAGAAAGTATCATAAGTTTTGAAGAACTGGTAAATACAAAATATAAAGAAATCTGGGATGAAGAAGTTAATAAAAGCAAAAAAGAATTTAAATCACCTCTTATCAATCCGGCAGGTGGCTGGTTAAAATTAATAAAATTCATTAATGATGAAGACTCATTAAATTATCCTCCAAGACTCTGGCAGGAATTGGTTGTGGACAAGGACTTATTTTATCTGCTCTGGGAAAATCAGAATACCTCGGTCCATATTTTTACTTCTAAAGAAGAACCTCTGATTCATACTATTATAAAAGGTGCATCGAATCTTCCTCTAACTGAATTATGGAAGGTCGCAGCAATAAAAACGCTGGTAGAGAATAAACAGCTTCAGTTAAAATCTTTGTTTAAAGATAAGGACTTTGTACACTCCTTTCATAAATTGTTGCGTAAAGTTTATATGAATTATCTTCCCTGGTACAAGAGATTTTTTCTTCTGATACCCTTTTTAGAGAATACTTTTTTTGGAACAGCCAATGAAAATTTAATGCAAGAACAGAAGAAACTGGCAAAAGAAAATAAAACAAAAAAAGAAAGTTTCTACGTAAAACAGGAAGATGAGAAAAAAGAGATTCTTAATAAACTCAAAGAAGATTCCTTAGTAATCTCGATTAATGAAACTCTGGATATTTTTTACTTTGTGAGAAATTCGGTTCCCATAGTTGATGATGTTAAAAGTTTTTATCCTGATTATGAAATGCAGTCTTTTCTAAATATTTTAAACGAAAGTAAATTTCAAATTGTTTTTCCTGAATCAAAAGAAGTGCCCGAATCCGGAATACTTCTCTATCCAAAAGACAAGGACTGGAAAGAAAAGAAAGAAAAGCTCAAGAAACAGATGAGTAATATTTTAGAAGGTCAAACGAACTCTTATAAATTCAATCCGGATAAAAGTCTTATCGAAAGACTTAAGAAACTCCTAAATTTCTTGAATAAGTAAATCCTGATAGAATCCCCCTTATGTAGGGGGATAATTTGCTTAGATAGTTTTTGCTGACAAACTAAAATTTGGCAACAAGTCCGAGGATGACTCCATTCTGGTAGCTACAGGGTCTTCCTCTTTCATCAATAAACTGATCGCCCATACCCCAGTCTCTTCTGAAGTCAAGTTTTACAATAATATGTTCAGAGTAAATGTAAGTAGGAGTAATGGTAAATGTACGTACCTGGCCTAAATTTCCGGAAGCACGTAAACCATATTGATCCAGGGTTAATAAATCATACCTGTATTGAGGAGTTATCCCTGCACGAGGAGGGTTACTGGCATAGGGGCCTCCATATCTACTATCATCTATATATTCGTATCTCAGACCCAGACCCATTTCTTTGGTAAAGAAATATTGCAGGAAAAATGCATATGTATTATTGATTCGCTTCACTTTATTGCCATCTCTACCGAGTGAAACATTCAGACCGGGAATGGTTCCCTGCGGAATCCCTTCCTTTATATAGGCACCCGAATTGGCTGCCATTCCACCCGATTTTTGATAGAAGCTCCAATCAATAATAAAACTTAATCTTTCAAGTAAATGAAAGGTGAAATAGATATTATTAATAAAGTAATAGTCATATTTTATTTTATAGCCCGGACTGGAAGGAGTAGGGGCGTTTGCTATCTGATTATAATAATATGTTTGATTATCAACTCTACCATTGGCATATTCATTACCATAGATAGTATTCCAACTCATACTTACCTTTTCTTTGACTACATCGCCTTCTAATTTCGTCCCGACGGTTTGTGCTTTGGTAGAACCCACATTGTAATAATGCTGGTTTGTATCGGCTAAAAATTCCTGAGCATTTGTATTTCTTTTGTTATAATTAATATAACCCGTTCCTGTTACGTTATCATAGAAATACAGAGTAAAAGCCCAGCTATCACTCAAAGTCGCTTTGGCCCTTGCTCCTGTTGCAATAAAAGGAATATTATAACTCAAATACCCCATTGTATAAGTATAATTATCCTTAGATTCAATGGCATCCACTTCAGCATGACTTGTCATTTTTCCCATGTCAAATTGTATTCCTTTATAAATGGGAAAATACAAACTTACATAGGCCTGCTGAAGCATGTTCATGTTGAAAATAGAATTGGAAACATAGGAAGAGTTTTCCTGAAATGCATTATTCTGACCGTTTTGAAAATCAATTCGGAAACCCCAGGGACTTTTTTTCTCAGGTACTTTTTCTATATCTAATTCAACCGAACTAACAGCAAATTGTTTATTATACTTATGCATGGTTCCGGCATGATTTACCTGGGCTCCCTGGGAATTGTTCATAGTGTAATTGTAATAAACATCCACAAAGCCTGAAAAATTCACCTGATTGTACCATTTCTTCTCATACTCTTTTTGAATCATTTCCTTTACGGTGTCAATCTTAGGCTCTGAAGATAAGTCCTGTGCCAATACCGAGACTGAAAAGATGCTGAGAGTATATATGATGATAATTGTAAGAATTTGATTTACCTTTACTTTCATAAATGCAAAGGTAAATCAAAGAGATTTTATTGGTAGAAATAAAATAAAATGTAATTAGGAAAAATTAAAAGTTTTTAAGTTTTTTTATTCCGAATTGTTTTTGAATTCTCTTATCAATTACAGGCAGATTTCTTTTATCTAAAATTATATCCATTTCATTATCGACTTCTATGCTGATAAAATTTTCAGAAGAATCATCGAAAAGTCTGTCAATATCCCTGACGGAATGGACCGGTCTTCCATTTACTTTTTCTACTATTTTCATGGAAATATGGTGATACCCATTGTTGGATATATCCGGAAAAACCTGTGACAGAATTACGAATTTTCCTTCTTCTCCCGGCTTGTGATACTTATGATAATCATGAAGATAGAGGAGTTTTTTATTTATTTTAGATCTCCACCTGAGTCCCCATTCTTTCAATAAAAACTCACTCAGATCTAAAAATACAAAACCGCCTCGTATTAGATAATCCGGATTTTTTCCCTGGTAATTCTTATAAGGAATTTTTATAGCTTTATATGGAAAAGGTTCTAATTTGAGTTTGAATTCATATTCTTTTTTATTTCGAATTACCTTGAGCGGGAGCTCTGAATGTAAGCTAAAACCAAATTCATCACCACAATTGGAAAGGTAAGCAAGGGATTGCTTATCAAAATTCGGATGTTGAAAATATCCACGAGAATCAATAGCTTTATTTCCAAATTCCGTAACTATATCGTCAACCTCTAATATTTCTTCAGCCGAAGAATAAGGAATAATCTCCGTTATAAGAACTCCATTTTGAGAATTAGATAAACCAAAATACTCTTTGGTAGCATTGTCTGTTAGCGGCCTATAGCTAAATCCTAGATGTGAAAAAGGGGAGCCATTGACTTTATCGATCTGCTCCAGGAAGCGTTGAATAATAAAACCGGGGATAGCTTTTCCTGAATTTTTTCTGACATAAAAATTATGAAGTAAGCCTATTGCTCCCTGCCCATTTATGATTAGTTCACCATTTCCCCTATGTTTCTCTTCTGAAACTATATTCAGATAAGGTAAATCCGTATGACCCATACCATATTTTTCCATATCGATCGCATTCACCTTTCCATTTGCTTCCTGTATGGCTCCTGCATTATCCAACTGAACAATTGAAACTGTTTTCATTAGCTCAATGGAACCTTTAAATGTAAGGGGTTTTAGATCTTTAAAAAAATCAGGATCTTTAATACTTAATAAACTTAGATTTGACTCATAATCAACTCTTACAGGAAGAGCTGGTGAAGGCGTATAGGAAGAAAACTTTTTTACTTCGATAAGGGTATAATTTTTTAAGTAGGAAGTTAGAGCAAGGATACGTTGTCCTTCTACTACAATTCCAACAGCCATTTGAGTATGAGGCTTTTTCGGTCTCCATGGCATATAGTAATTGGGGGCTTGAGCAGTGATTCGAACTTGAACAATACTTTTTCTAAGCTCGCTCTCCCTGTATTGTTTCGTAGGTGGTTCTTCCGAAAAAAGGAAAGAAATCGGAAGAGTAAGTAGAGCAAAAAAGACAAGTTTTTGTATCTTCATATTATTTATCCAGATGGTAAATTTTTTTAATTTCTTGATCCGCTTTAAGTATTTCAGAAGTTTTTAATATTAGAGGAGTTTTGAGGTCTCTAAATCTAAGAACAATAAATTCATTTTTCATTTCTCTTCCAACTACTTCTTTCATATGTTTTAGATTCTTAATAAGAACACCATTGACTGAATGCAAAATTAGGTTTAAAAAGTAATCGGAAGACGAATTTGTTTGATGAGCCAACTTTCTATAGAAAACAACATCTGAATCTACATCTTTATTTAAACCATCTTCTATAAAATAAAAGAATCGATATAAGAATTGACTTCCTCCCTGTGTTTCTTGACTCTTCCCCCATTCCTGCAAAAGGGAACGAGAGTGTTCCTGGAAAACTAATCCTCCCAGTAATAAATAATCAAAACCGGTATCATAGGAGTTTCTCATGTATTCAAAGTCATACATTTTCTTTGCAGGAAATTTCAATTCCAACATTTTCCCCTGACGAAAAACCTTTAATGAGATAGGTTCTTTTGCATGTTTGTTATCTACTACTTCAACAAAATCAATGCGGGTATCCTTGTCTAAAATAATCGTTCCATTTTTTCCTATCGGAAGTCCATCAATAGAAACAATTAAATCATATTTTTGTAAATATCCTTCAGCACTTCCTCCTTTGAAAACCTGTTTCACAAGGACCCCATCCAAATTGTCCGGGATATTTAAGTATTTACGCAGGTCGGGATTGAATGAGTTCATAGTTCGAACCCCAAGCTCAACGTAACCATTATATTCTCCATCTTGAATGTCATCGAGGAAGTATTTTATTACGGTTGTTGGAATCAAATACCCAATATTTTCTCCACGAGTAGCTACCTGAAAAGCAACTCCGGCTACCTTTCCCGCCTGGATGGCAGGCCCACCCGAATTGCCCGGATTAATAGCAGCATCTACCTGTATAACAAGATGACTATCAATCTGGGAATGTGCATAGGTGGATTGTTCTTTACGGGAAACGATTCCACGGCTAACCGAAATTTTATCTCCTCCTATAGGGAAGCCCACTACCAGAATGGGAGAGTTTAATTCCGGAATAGCCCCAAATTCAAATGAATAAGAATCTTTGTAAAACTCAGGATTTACCGCCTGCAAAAGAGCAAGGTCACAATCATGGGCAACAAAAAGACGCTTTACTTCATACCATTCTGACTGGTTATGTCTTTGCACTTGAATAAATTTGGCATTCGAAATCACATGGGCATTTGTAAGAATTTTATCTTTCTGGATAATGAATCCGGTCCCGGTGCTTGCGCTTAAAGTTCCTGCTTGCCAGGGAGAGTAAGGATCCATACCCTGAGAAAACACTTTTATTTGAACTACCCCTTTACGAATCGTTTCAAAATCGAGTTCCTTAGAAACAATGGGAGAATTTATCAATAGGATAAAAAACAAAGCTAAGAGTAGCTTAAACAGATATTTCATTAACTCTAATTTCCTTTTTTTGATTTGGATATAAAAATTCGCTTATAAGGTAATTTCAATTTTATTCATGAAATGTAATGGCTTTTTTTTTAATAGGTGTCATAATGGAAATTAATTATTCAGGGAAAGAATGGAATACTGGTTTATTAAAGCAATAATTTTCATTACTATCGTCATTACTCTCGGTTTCTTCACCACAATATTTAGAAGGCCCTATACCTCAACTAAGATCTCCTACGGGCTTTTTGGAGTTGCTCTTATTCTATGGAACTTAAATAATCTGGTAGTGGATTGGATAATCAAACCCTCTTTTAGTTTACATTACCTCCATTCCTTCCTTTCAATGTTCACCTTTTATCTTGGAGTAGTTTTTGCCCTTCATTTTCCTTTTTATAGACGAAGAGAATCCCGATTAAATCATTATGTAAGTTTTATTGGAGGAATAGGGTATCTAATCCTGATTCAGACACTTTGCGTACCTCTTATAGAGGAATATTATCCTATAGAAAGTCGTTTTTTTCTAAAAATTAATGAGTTTTTATACCGAGCCTTTACGTTTTTATGCATACTTTCTTTCACTGTCATTATCTTTTTTAATCTTTCCAATACAATAAAAAGTCTTAAACGTTTTTTATACCGTGCTCTCACTTTATTGTCAGTAATTACAGGTTTCATTATCTCATATAATTACTCATATAGGGAACGATTCAATCTTTTTTCTACCGACATTCCTGTAGAATTTATAGATATGATTTACCTTTCCATTCTTGGATATGCTATTTATTATTTTCGTTTTATTGGATATTATCCCAGTTTACTGTCTTATTTTATTATGGGTGAATATGCAACCCTGGTTATCCAAAAAGTAGAACCTGCCTCCAGGGAAGGGGCTCAGAGCCTTAAGGATTATCTCTGGAGAATTTACGAGTCAGAAAATTGGAGGGATTTTGTTGATGAGTTCTGGTTTAATATTGTAATCGATGAGACTATTGACAATGCACTTGAACATGGAGGAAAACGCTCTTATGATGTAATTACCGTTTGTTTATATGAGTCTCCAGAATACCTTGATTTATATGTAAAAGATATGGGGAAAGGATTTGAACCATCCGGAATTCCGGACCCAAGGCTCCCGGAAAGGAAAACAATACCTACCGGAAGAGGCATCCATATTTTAAAAAAATTATATAATGTGAAATGGAATTTTATCGGAAACGAAATTCGTGTGAGGATTCCAAAAAACCAGGAAATGCAATATTAATGGCCGGCGAATTCGCAGATGGAAAATGTATCTACTCCAAATTCCTCTTTAATTAGGTTTTTACCGCCCAGATCCGGTAGATCGATAATTACAGCGGCTTCGTGTACAGTTCCACCCAGGCGCTGAATCAGCTGAATAGAGGCCTTAATGGTTCCTCCGGTAGCGATTAAATCATCAATAATCAGAACTCTATCTTCTTTCGTAATGGAGTCACTATGAATTTCTACCATATCGGTCCCATATTCAAGCTGGTATTCCTGGGCTATGGTTTCACCGGGTAGCTTTCCTTTTTTTCGGATAGGAACAAAACCTATACCGAGCTGAAAGGCAATAGCAGCTCCGGGAATAAAACCTCTGGCTTCTATTCCGGCAACCTTAGTTATCATTTTATCTTGATAACGGGCTACAAAAGTCCCAACAGTCAAAGCAAAGCCTTCCGGATCTATCAATAGTGATGTAATGTCTCTGAACATTACGCCTTCTTTAGGCCAATTCGGAATCGTTCTGATCTTTGATTTGATTATAGACATGTTACCATCGAATATTTTATAAGAAAGATGTAAATAAATTTTTAAGAAAGATAAAACAGGAGAGGGGTATTAAAGACCCCTCTTATATCTTAGTGAATATTCACTGTTTTTAAAGCTTTGATTCTCTCTTCGAGAGGAGGGTGAGATGAAAACAGGGAAATTCTACTTCCGGAGATTTTCAGGCTGGCCAGGGCTGCTCCCCTATCGTCAACAGCTTCATAAGTCCTTCTCAGGTTTTCAAGAGCAGCTATCATATTCTCCCTTCCGGCAAGTTTGGCACCGCCCAGATCAGCTCTGTATTCTCTCATTCTTGAGAAGTAAGCCACTACCATCGAACCAAGGATACTGAACACTATATCCAGAATAATGGTACTTACAATACGAACTATAGTTTCCAACTCCTCTCGAACCATATTCCCTATTGCAAAACTAATGATCCTGGAAAGAAAAAGTGCAAAAGAGTTTACTACTCCCTGTATAAGGGTCATCGTTACCATGTCTCCATTTGAAATATGGGAAATTTCATGGGCTAAAACACCCTCAATTTCGTTTTCATTCATATTTTCCAGAAGACCGGTTGATACGGCAACTAATGCACTGGATTTAGTAGGCCCGGTGGCAAACGCATTGATTTCCGGTGATACATATACTCCTACTTCCGGCATAGGAATCTTTGCTGTCGCACTCAACCTTCTAACTGATTGAACTATTCCGCTATAAGCTCCCGCATTTCTTTCATCGATGACGTTAACACCCATCATCCATTTTGCCATTACTTTGGAAAGGGCAAGAGATATAAGTGCTCCGATCATCCCCCATAAAGCACAGGTGATAATTAATGCACTATAGTTTAAACCCGCTTCTTCAATATAACCATTTAAACCCAGAACAGATGTGATAATTGAAATAGTGGTTATGATTAATATATTGGTAAGTAAAAAGAGTCCTATCCTCTTAAACCATGCCATATTGTTTTAGCTCCTTTTTATCAGTCAAACAACCTAATTTTGTACGATCTAGATGGTCTCAATTCTTTCGCAAGATAAATAATTTCAAATTTCTATTTTTCTGTATTATTGTTTTGTTCTTTTTGAGATTTATATTTTTCTTCCAGAACTTCTCGAAGACTTATTTTTTCAAAGGAAGTAATCCATTTTTTGTCTACAAAAATATCCAGGCATATAGGAAGCGTATCAATGGGAACATTCATACAGAGCTCGGCAAAATCATTGAAAGAAAGAGTTCCTTTCTCTTTCATCTTTGATTCCACATCTTCAACCAGAAAACTGGCGATACGAAGCTGAACAAAAACACTGGTATATTCTTCCAGAAATAAAATATAATCATCATCATTATTAATGCTCGCAAGATGATGGGCAAGGTCATAATATTGAATATCTTTTGCAGCCAGTTCTTTTAGACTCGAACCCAGTTCCTTAAAAAAACCGAGCATCTTATCCGATTTTAAAGTACCCATTGATATCATTAATTTTATGGTGCCTATATTAATTTTATCAAAAAGTAATCTTGTAATATGAAAAGAACTCGGACGATTAATTAACTTTTGAAAGAGAATCGCATATTCAGTTTTACTCAAGTAAGACCAATACGTGTCCATAATACTGGGAACCGGTTTTTTCTGTAGAATCGCTTTATGGAATGAGGTAATGTGACAGAAAAAAAGTTCTTCCAGTGCCTCATGCTGAAATAGGGGATTTTGGAGGATATTTTTAACCAGGGAGGCATCCACAAAGCGCAGGTAATAATCCAGAAGATAGGTAAACCCTACATCTTCCTGAATACGCAAAGAAAGGGCAGCCGGTGAAATTTTCGATAATGCCAGTTCAATTTTACTAAAATTAGGAACCGGCTTATTAATTAAGTCATCAAACTCCGAGAAGATTTCCTTCAGATTCAATCGTTATACTTCCTGTCGTTTTTTTTGGTACAATGTAGATAACAGAAAGAGTACAGCAAGTAGTGTGTAACTCAAGGCAAAAATATAATTTGGTGAAAAATTATTTAAAATAGCATTTCCGCTCAGGTTGAAAGAATGGATGAGTCCGGTTAATGATAAAGCAGCTGCAATTAAACTCCAGAAAAATGATTTTTTAAATTCCTTTTCTATTATGAATACACAGATAGCTGACCAGATCATGGAAACCAACAAAAATCCCTGTGATAATGAAAGTAAACCACCCAGAGTGTAAGGGAGAAAAGGTAGATTCAGAGGTACATCCGATAGTTGAATCGAATAGGCCTTTTGAATGGCTTCGGTCTTCAGTATTCCCTGTAATTTTCCATTTGCAAAATTAAATACACTCTGTATAATTAACACAGCCCAGCCGGCAAAAGCCGGGAATAGGCCCACTACTATAGCCGGTGAATGTTGGGGGGGGCTCGCAGAAAAAGCCTGAGAACCGATAATAAAACCTATCCAGAGAATAATTGCCATCCCGGCTTCTATGGGAATTAGAGCCTGTAAAATCCCCATTAACCCGAAAAGGCAGACTATCGTCATAAAAACACCATTTAAAACGGAATATCCAGCTCTGGCGCCTAATCCTTTCCAACCCGGATGGCCTATATAAATGGTAGTTGGGAAGGGGGAACCAAAAAGGGTTCCGACAAGGGTCCCTGCTCCATTTATAAGCAAGGAACTTCGGGTTTCAAATCTATCTCCGGCAGCTTCGGCGGATTCTATGTTTTGTAGAGAACCTACCACATTGAAAATTCCCATAGGTATAATGACAGACAGGTAATCTTTTACATTTTTATCAAATAATCCACTTAGAAAGTCATTCAAGGAAAATACGGGAAAATAAAAACCCAGATGGGCACCTGAACCGGCAAGCGCTTTCGAATCCATGAAAGACTTTTCCTGCCAGAAACCGGTAGACCAGGCAATAGCCGTTCCTACTAAAACCGAAACCAATCCTCCGGGGATTCGAAAAGGAAAACGAAATTTTCCAAAATATTGTAATAAGATAATTCCTAAGGGTACAAAAGCAATCAGGGGATTCTGAAAAGTCCGTATTAAAAAATCCATGGAAATAAAGGTCATGGCTATTCCGGCCAATGCAGAAAGAAGAGCTGCTCTGGGTGTAGCTTTTCGAATAAAATCAGCGACGAAAGCACCGAAAAACTCAATACAACCACTCCAAAAACTTGCTACCAGCCCTATTTTCCAGGCCAGCTTATAATCACCGGATTGGATGTATACCGGTAACATTACAAAGAAAATGAAAGCAAAAAGGGAAACGGTATTCACCCCGTAAGGCAATGCGGTAACATCATCCCGGTTTTCCTTTTTTGCCAGTCTGGCAGCCTGATACGCATAGAAAAAATTCCCAACGATAAGAGAGATGGCAATTCCGGGTAAAACCACTCTATAAAGAAACTCCAGCGGGAAACCCAGCACAGAGTGACACAAACCCAATAAAACCAGAAGCTGAATGAGATTATCTACCATCAAACCAAAAAAGCCATCAATATCTCCGGCCACGAACCATCTAAAATTTTTCATATTTCTACCTTTAAAAATCAATATCCTTATTAGAAATGATTACATCTTTAAAGAAAGGCTCTCCATCTACTTTTATAGAGAGTATTTTTTCTCGAATTGCGGAGAGGTTAATTCCCTGAGATTTCAGAAGTTTACGATTTAAAGAAATTTGACCTGTTGTTGCGTAAGAAATTAAGCTCTGTGATTTTCTGAGTTCTTCCGGAAGTAAAGAATCTACAATCAGAAAAATGTCTTTCATATCCAGCCTTTTTCCTCCTGAGATTTCGGGCATAGGGGCACAACCATGATCTGCAGCAAGAGCTAAAATATATTTATCTTTCAGGTTTTTATCCATTAATTCGATTAACTTCCGAATATCTTCATCCGCTTTGCGAAATGCTTCCTTTACTTCAAGAGATTCCCAGCCGTATAAATGGCCGGCTGCATCGATGGCTTTCAGATTGTAAAAAACCAGATCTGTTTTTCCATCCCGATGTAAATTTTTATCGAAGATTTGCTTTTGTATCATCCGGCGAAGAAATTCTCCCTGTGCTTCCAACTCAGCATTCCCGGCCATCACAAAATCCCAGTATTTTTTTAGCTCATCTTTTTTAGTCACTTTAAAATCTCGAAAAACTCCGTTTGGATTTTGTTTCAAATGACTTTCAATGGGATGAGGGTAGGGGATATCAGGTAAGGTATAATATTTTTCATCGGTAAACCATTTTCCGGTATACTTATTCATCCAATAAACAAAATCTCTATCTCCTTCCGGGGATGAAGCACCGTGTCCTGCCATCCCGATGGCAGCTCGAATGGCATAACTCTGGCTAATAATGACAGACTCATTCTGAAAGTGTCTGTCTACAGTATCAGCAAAACTTTCCGTCAACATCTCAGTGGGTTGAACCGTTTTATTATCTATATAAGCCGGTTTTATGGAAACCTGTCCGTTGAGAACTGAAATTTTTTTATTGGTCAAAATACCATGTTTGATCGGAAACGCTCCGGTGCCTATAGACGCATGGCCTACAGCTGTATGCGCATCAAGGTGGCTGACTTTTGCATTGGGGAAATAAGCGGAACTTTGCATTAAAGAACGAATGAATTTGCCTTCTTCCGGATGGGCTTCAAATAGAACCTGCCCGCCCTGATCAATCACAATAAAAAGAATCAATTCCGGAATTTCTTTAGAGTCTTTCAGAATATAATTTAAAGAAGAATTTGTGACTCCATTCGGTAAGGGAGAGTGAAGGATTTTAGAGAGAGTAGGGACTATATGCTGTTGTTGTATTTCTTCAGAATAAATTCCGTTTCGAAACCATTTATCTCCTTTTAGTAATAAAGGAATTCTGGTATCATAATCATAAGAACTAAAATGGATGGTGCAGGCTGTTTGCAAAGAGACAATGTCGTCCATTTCTTTGTAAGAAAGTTCTTTTTGAGCCTGTAAGTCTTTTATGGTTCTACCGTATTTTGCGAGTTCTTTTTCTAAATCCGATTTCTTGTAGGTCGAAATGCTTTTTTCGAAAATCCAATCCAGATCTACTAAATTATATTTGTTAGGAACCAGAACGAGATCGATTTCACCCGGGTTAGAGTTTTGAATCGCTGTCTGATAGTTTTTAGTTACGGAACTGCATTCTATTAATAAAATGAATAAGAATAACAGAGGAATTACACCTGTGAAGAAACTCATGTTTCCAAAAAATAAGTCTCCTTACAGGTGTAAATAGGAATTTCTTACTTTGCCATCTCCTGTTTTGCCAGTTTTTCACGGGGAATAATCGCAGTACCTTCCGGGGTTTCGATTGTAATCTCTTTTTCTCCCATAGAACTTATGACTCCCCTTAACTTTGTACCATCTGAAAGAGTGATGACTTCTAACTTTTTGTATTTTTTACGGATCATTTCTTCCGTAGATTTCTCTCCATAAAACTTTATTGTATTATCATCTTCTTCAGCAAAAGAAAATTCGCGTTCCAATGAGGCATTTAAGCTACGTTTTTCGAATTTCTGATTCTGGACTTCAACGACTTCCTCATTGGCCTGAACAACGATTTCTTCCAGACTTTTGTTAATTCCATTGATAACTACCTGACCTTCTTTTACTCCCAGTTGAGTTCGGATTTCTCCATCTTTTGTCTCAACTTTTATAAGAAACAGTGTGCCCCTAACACCCGCTACAGCAGTTGGTGTTTCTACCTTGAATGATTCCTCTTTATTTTTTTTGTTAACTGTTGAGATAAGAGTTCCATTTAATAATTTTAATTCAGTATTTTTCTTATCCGGAGATAGTTCTTGTAAAACAAGATTCGTTTGGGATTTAAGCCTGATTTTGGCACCCGATACTAATAATAATTCCAGATAGGAATCTTTTCCTGTTTCAATTTTATCTTTTTCTTCGAGGCTTGAGCCAATGCTAATTTTCTTTTGCATACCGTTCTCAGAAGTAACAGTAATCGTACCCTGTATAAAACTAACTCGGGCCCTAAAAATATTAGGTTCTTCATTTTTTCCTTTGCATTGAAATAATACAGCAAAGATAATTATAAATAAATAAACTGATTTCAATTGTTTCATGAATTCCTCCCTGAATTATTTTAATAAAATTTGTTTCTTTATTTGACTTCTGGCGATTTTCTTTCTTCCTTCTACAGTTTCCATTTCTACATAATTTGGGTTCATGTCAACAATCACACCCCTGTATTCTGTTCCATTTTTAAGAATGATTTTTTCAAGACGCTTGTATCTTTCATATAATAAATCTTCCGGAGAAGTAGTTTTTCCGGTTCTTGATTTTGCAACCAGAAAGTTCTTACTTTTTAGATTTTGGTCTTTATCAATTTCAATGCCTTCACCCCTATATAGGACTTTTTCTGTAGAAGATTTTTTTGAGAATACCGCAACAGAACCTTCATAGACATGTATTTCTGTATGTTGCTCAGCTCGAGTTCTAACTAAAAATTTGGTTCCTCTTACCTCTGCCAGCAATTCATTGGCACTTACAATAAATTGTTCTGCTTTTTTTAATTTATTAATGGTAAAGAAAGCCTCTCCTTTTATTAAAATGACTCTTAATTCATCATCCTTTTTGAAAATCTGCAATTCTGTATGCTGACTTAATCTTACAAATTTTCCATCACCCAATTGAACCCTGGCTTTTTGTTTATGAGTAGAAACCAGTTCCGCATGGAAAAAAGAATCAGATTCGGACAAACGTTTGCCCGTAAAATTTCTATAAAGCTCTCCTTCTATAACCATAAATTGAGCTTTATCCTGAGCTGCAAGTTTCTGATTTTTTGTAGTGGGATTTTGCAGAATAGAAAGAAGAAAAAACGAACCGGAAAAGAGTAGGGCTATTCCCGCAGCAATGGCAGCAACATTTCGATATATTTGAAAAGGAAGAATTCTAAGCTTAGGATTCACTTCTTCCGGATAGGCTCGCTTCCAGAGTTCTTTTGCTTCAGGGAAAGAACTCGTTTTAGGTTCAACTTGTTTCTTCAAGAGCCTTTCTATTAATTCAACTTTCCTGGAGTATTCATTCGTACCTGAGCCCTGAATATACTCTGCTACCTTCTTCTCAATTTTTTCTGTACTTTCCTTTTTCATAACTCTGCCTTACTCAATCAGGAAAAATTTCTCTTTCTTCTGCCAATTCTATTAGCCTGGCTGTTGCTTTAACCACAAGTCTGGATATAGTCGATATAGATAAATTCATGATGTCTGAAATCTGTGATAAAGTCATGCCTTCCATATTTTTTAAGATAATTGCAGTCCTCTGTTCTTCTGGTAATAAAAGAAGACAGTCCCTGAGTTTTTGCTCCATATCCTTTAACTCTTCTTTTTTTTCAAAAGAGTTCTTCTGGCTCCCATAATAATCCGTATCTACTACAGAAAGCTCTTTCCGTGTTGAAAACTTTTTACTGTAGTTTATAGAGCTATTTTTTGCAATGGTGTATAACAACATAATGGATTTATCTTCTGGAAGATTACTTTTTCCATAAATTCGGAAGAAATTTGTAAAAGTATCCTGCATTAAATCCATAGCAGTTTCTTCATTACCTGTATATTTATAAAGATAATCAAAGATCCTTTTACAGTATTTCTGATATAGTTCCTCCATTGCAATCTCGTCTTGCATCCAAACAAGCAGAACATGCCTCTAAATGTTTTTCAAGACAAAATTTGAACTCTTCTTAGTTCTTTAGACAATTCAGTGAACTATATTTTTCCTCCTATCTTTTTTTTTCTTTAAAACCTAAAAAAATATCTTGATTTTAGAAATAATAATCAGGAGTAATCTGGCAATTTCTTTTTACAAAAACAGGTAACTACCTGTAGCATAAGTTATGTTATGCTACAGGTATTGGGATGAAAAAACATTTAGTATCTTCATTTTCCAACAGAGCTTAATTCTTCAGCTAAAGACAAAATTTCTCTTGCTCTTTCTGCTAAAAGCGAATATATCTCGAGTTCATTGGTTCCTTTCTTGCGAAGTTTCAGGTCGCGGATTCTATCCTGTATATAATTGGTAGCTTTTTCTATATTTGTTATTTTAATGTAGTCTTCCTGAGTCATAGCCTATTATACTTTTTGAGTTTATATTCCGTTTTTGTAGATAGCCTCATTTTGTCATCCTTTTTAGTGGAAGTCTTTATAGAGCTTTTTAAATAGAATTTTCTCCAGCAAAGCCGGAGCAAAAAGTCTCATCCATTTTACAAAAATCCCGGATCTATCCATGGTAACCAGTCTGGCGTTTGGATCTTCTACTGCTTTTATCATCCTTTCTGCGACTTCTTCGGGTGTCTTTAACCTGCCTCCATGCTGCGCCTCGTTCAAAGTTTTTCCACTGGAATCCAGTCCTGAAGTCCTTAGATTTGTTTTAGTGTAAGGGGGACAAAAAATAATGGATCGAACTCCGAACTCAGAAAGTTCAATACGTATGGATTCAAACACAGCATGTAAGGCAGACTTCGATGATGAATATACAGAACGCCCCGGTATTCCATAAAGACCGGAAACGGTTGAAGTGCTAATAATAGCTCCCCTGGCTTTTTTTATCATTTCTATAAGTTTTCGAGTAAGGTAAACACCACCAAAAAAGTTTATATCAAATGTTTTTTTAAAAACGCTCATATCCATCTCATCAAAACGTCCATGAGCTGTAATCCCTGCATTATTAAAAAAAACATCTACCTTATCTACAGAATCCGCTATCACTTTATAAACAGCATCTATCTCCATTTCTTTGCTAATATCACATTGGATCTGGGTAACTTTTGCCGTAGAGGTGGAATTTATTTGTGTATCTTTTAAATCTATGGCAAATATTTTACAGTCTACGGTTTGAAGCTTCTCTCTTATAGCAGCACCAATACCACTTGAGCTACCGGTTATAACAATTACTTTTCCTTCCCAAAATTTTTGGTTCATATTTTTACCGAAATCTATATTTTTCAACATTGTAAACCGGCTTCTTTTTCCTTGCAAGGTTTTTATCTTGCCATCCTGCCCTATTATTTTTCTAGGGTTGTAAGGGGTATAATGAATTCTATAAGCTTATTTGAAAGATCTAAATTAGTGGCTCCGGGGGGGGTTCATTCCCCGGTTCGTTCCTTTAGAAGTGTGGGTGGAAACCCTATCTTTTTTAAAAGTGCTAAGGGACCCTATCTGTATGATGTCGAAGGTAAGGAATATATCGACTACTGCATGAGCTTCGGGCCTTTAATTTTAGGACATAGAGATCCGGAAATTGAAGAAGTAGTTAAGGAAACCATAGAACTGGCCTGGAGTTTTGGTGCCTGTGAGCCTTACTCTCTTGAGCTCGCTGAATATATCGTATCTGAAATTCCCTGGGTGGAGAAAATTCGCTTTGTTTCCTCCGGGACGGAAGCTGTTATGTCTGCACTTCGCGTAGCCAGAGCGGCCACCGGTAGGGATAAGGTTCTGAAATTTGATGGCTGCTATCATGGACACTCCGATCCCCTACTCGTCAAATCCGGTTCAGGTCTTGCCGGAGAAGCCAGTTCAGATAGTGCCGGAATAGGTTCTGTGATTGCCAGCCAAACACTTGTTCTTCCATTGAATGATGAAAAAGCCTTACAGGAACTATTTGAGAGGCAGGGAAACGAAATTGCCTGCGTTATTATTGAACCCCTTCCCGCAAATTACGGCCTCCTTATACAACGAGATGAGTTTATAAATAAGGTATTCGAACTGGCAAGAAAGCATGGCACTCTTGTAATTTTTGATGAAGTGATTTCCGGTTTTCGGGTGCATTTTAGGGGTATGGCAGAATTTTTTAAAGAAAAACCTGATCTGGTTACTTATGGTAAGATTATTGGAGGAGGCTTTCCGGTTGGAGCTTATGCCGGAAAAAAAGAATTAATGGATATGGTAGCTCCTTCCGGGCCTGTATATCAAGCAGGAACCTTAAGTGCCAACCCTATAGGTATGCGAGCCGGTCTTGCGAGTTTGAAAAAATTGAAACGCGAAAATGTACATTCTATTCTTGAATCCAGAACAAAACAATTTACAGATAGTCTACTTACAATCTTAAATAAAAAAGACAAAATTTGGGATAAGGCAAATTTTTCTTCTCTTTTCTGGTTCTATGCGAATGCCGATATGCCTATTCGCAATATCTCTGAAATTCCTGAGGGTCATAAAGAAAAGTTTGCCACCCTTTTTCACTCAATGCTGAAAAAAGGCGTTTACCTCGCTCCTTCCGGTTATGAGGTTGGTTTTCTGTCTCTGGCTCATGATAACAGTGTATTAGATAAAACTTTAGAATTGGCGGAGTCACTGAATCTATAGTTTATGAAAGCTTTCCTTACTTACTATTTCCGCCTTATTGCAGCCTCTGCCTGGTTACTCTTAACCTTATCTTTAGGGTTTTGGTGGATGATAATCGGTCTTCGTCAGGCCAAATTGGTCTTTGCGCTACAGGAAGCTCTGGGAGGAAACATTGCTAAGGAAAGTCAGCAGAGGTTGAAGCGTTACAGTCTGATGATTACAACGGAAGGGGGTTTTTTTCTCTTACTTCTGGGTACCGGAGGAATTACCTTAATCTATTTATCTTATAGGGATATGCAAAACACCAGGGTTTTAAAGGAATTCTTTAGTACGGTTAGCCATGAAATGAAAACTCCTCTTGCCAGCATTCGTTTACAGGTAGAAAGTCTTCAGGAAGATTTGTTCGATTCTGAACATAAGGAACTTTTAACTCGTCTGCTTGAAAATTCTCAAAGACTGGAGCTGCAAATGGATAAGGCACTCTATCTGGCCAGTTTAAACCGGGAAGAAACTCTTTTTTTTGAAGATACTAATTTAGAAAGTTTATTGAAACACCTTTCTTATTATTACCCGGAATTAAGCTTTCATATATCAGATTCTTTTTTTTCGGCTTATATAGATAAGCGTGCTATAGAAAGCATATTAAAAAATTTGATAGAAAACGCCCTTCTTCATGGAAAAGCAAGTAAAATATGGATAAACATAAACAAGAATTATGGAAAAATCGAAATAGAAATTAAAGATAATGGAATTGGATTTAAAGGGAATATTAAAAATTTAGGAAAACCTTTTATGCGACATGGAAGCTCCAGCGGTAGTGGTATCGGTTTGTATCTGGTCAAGACACTTATGAAAAAAATGGGCGGAGAAGCCACGTTCTTCAATGCTGAGTCATCAGGATTTGTTACCATATTGCATTTACCTTCTCATGCGGAGAGAGTATCTTGAGCCCCAAACTTTTATTGGTAGAGGATGACAGGTCTTTAGGTGCTACACTTAAAGATAGACTAAAAAAAGAAGGTTATGATATTAGCTGGGTTGAATCTTTAGAAAATGCCAGAAAAGAATTACAAATGGGATTTCCTGATCTTCTTATATTAGATGTAGGTCTTCCGGATGGTTCAGGGTTTGAGCTGGCTAAAGAATTGGGACAGAAGCCAAACCCTCCTCCATTTCTTTTTTTAACCGCAGTTGCAGGCGCTCAGGATCGACTAAGGGGTTTTGAATTGGGAGCTGAGGAATTTATACCGAAACCCTTTCACTTAAAAGAACTTTTGTTAAGAGTAAAACATGTTTTAGACGCCCACAGGCATGTGTATGAAGCTTTAGCTTTTCAGCGCTCTATTGAATATAAGAATTTTACTATAGATTTTAAATCTTATACAATTCAGGAAAAAGATAAGCCTTTACAGAGATTAGCCGTAAGGGACATGAACCTACTTGCCCTTTTAATTTCCCAGAAGCATAGGGTTGTCAGTAGGGATGAAATTTTAGATAAGCTTTGGGGAGAAGATAGTTTTCCAACCAACCGAACCATCGATAATGCCATTGTTCGTCTTCGCCAAATATTTGGAGAAAATGGACAGGAAGCAATTCAGTCTGTTCGGGGTGTTGGATACCGATGGATAGGAGAGATACATTAATGATTAGAAATGAAAGATATAGCCGTGCCTTAAATCGAGAAGCACAAAATATACCACCTATCTGGATGATGAGACAGGCAGGAAGGTATCACAAGCATTACCAAAGTTTGAGAAAAAAATATAGCTTTATGGAACTTTGCAAAAAACCTGAATTGGCTGCCGAGGTTGCTCTCGGACCTATTCAAGATTTTGACTTTGATCTTGCGATTCTTTTTTCAGATATATTGTTCCCTCTTGAAGGTCTGGGTATGGGCTTGAAATATTCAGACAGTAAGGGGCCGGAGCTAAATTGGTATTTAAGTGAAGATACAATAATGAATCTTTCTTCAGAAGAAGAAGCCATATCTTTCTTGCAATTTCAAGCAAAAGCTTTGCAATATACACGTGAACTGCTACCTCCTGACAAATCCTTAATTGGATTCATCGGAGGAGCCTGGACTCTATATTGCTATGCAATAGAAGGAAAGCACTCAGGAAATTTAATAAATCCTAAAATACCTATTTCATTAAGAGATAAATTCTTGCAAATAATCGAATCATTGCTCATAAAGAATATCGCTATGCAGTTGGAAAATCAAGCCGAAGTAGTGATGGTGTTTGATACAGCTGCCGGTGCATTAAGTCCGTTCGAGTTTGAACAAATTGTGATTCCATTTCTACAAAAATTAGGTAATACCTTTCCCGGAAAAGTTGCTTATTATGCAAAGGATGCTTCTGAGCATTGTTTAAAGAAAGTTCTTCGAGTAAAAGGTCTTGCCGGCCTCGGAGTCGATCATAGGAATTATATACCTGATATTTTATCCTGGAATCGTTCCGGTTTTACCCAGGGTAACTTTGATCAGGTCTTACTTTTCCGAGAAAAGAATGATTTCTTAAAAAGTTTAAAGGAATACCTTTCTCCGATAAAAGAACTTACTCCTTCTGATAGAAAAGGTTGGGTTTGCGGCCTTGGGCATGGAGTCTTACCCAATACTCCGGAAGAGAATGTAAAACTTTTTGTAAATACAGTTCGTGAGGAATTAGCATGAGTTCTGAAATGCAAAAGTTGATAGCCAAGTATGATGTGCCAGCTCCCCGTTATACCAGTTATCCAACGGTCCCCTACTGGGAGAAAAACCCGAGTACAGGAGAATGGATAGATAATATTCAGAAATCTTTACAACCTGATAATGCCTCAATAGCCATTTATATTCATATTCCCTTTTGTGAAAGTCTGTGTACATTTTGTGGTTGCAATACTTCTATTACAAAAAACCATTCAGTAGAAGATCCTTATATAGATAGTCTTTTACAAGAATTTAATATGTATATAGAAAGGGCTCCCGAATTAAAAACAAGAAAAGTAAAAGAACTGCATCTTGGTGGAGGCTCTCCTACATATCTGTCTGAAGACAATATGAAGCGTTTAATTGAAGGGCTCACCTCAAAATTGAACATAGATGAAGATTATGTTTTCTCCATAGAAGTTGATCCGAGAAGAACCCGAAAAACCCAGTTAGAAACCCTATATAAACTTGGCTTTAGACGAATCAGTCTGGGTGTGCAGGACTTTGATGAAGAAGTACAAAAGCTAATCAATCGATTTCAACCTTTTGAGAAAACAAAGTTTGTAACTGAAGAATCAAGAGCCCTGGGTTATAACTCCGTAAACTTTGATTTGATTTACGGACTTCCGAGACAAAACGAAGCGACGATGAGATACACTATTGAGAAAACTCTCGAACTTCTGCCGGACAGAATAGCTTTTTATAGCTATGCACATGTCCCCTGGATAAAAGCAGCTCACAGACTCTTTACTGAAGAGGATCTTCCTCGCGGCCCCGAAAAAAGAAAGTTATACGAAATAGGTCTGGAATTGTTTTCAAAAAACCAATATATGGAAATTGGTATGGACCACTTTTCTTTGAAGGAAGATAAGTTATACCGGGCCTTACAAACATCCAGCCTGCATCGGAATTTTATGGGTTATACAGATAATAAAACGGATCTCTTATTTGCATTGGGTGTATCAGCTATTGCTGATAGCTGGACTTGTTTTCATCAAAATGAAAAGATATTAAAAAAATACCAAAAAAAACTTTCTGAAGGGCAATTTCCTTCCTTAAGAGGCCACATTTTGGATGAAGAAGATCTGGAACTCAGAAGTCTTATTTTAGAATTATCTACCACTTTGAGTGTCTCAATTCCACAGAAGTATTTATCTGAAGTTCAAAATTATTTACCTGAAATGGAAAAAGATGGACTCATCAGTTGGACAAAAAATCACTTAAAAGTTGAAGAAAGAGGAAGGCCTTTTCTCAGAAATGTTTGTATGGCTTTAGATATGCGTCTCAGACGTAAGTCTCCTGAAACCCGGGTTTTTTCACAGGCGATATGAAACGATTTCTTTACATACTCTGCATTTTTCTCTTTTCTTTTTGTGAGTCCGAAAAAACAAACTCAAGAAAGATTCAGGTAGAAGGAATTTCTGTTTCCTATCATGTAATCCCAGGTAAAGCATCTGAGCTATTTGCAATCGCTAATAATTATGAGGAAGAAATTGTCATTCCCGGAATAAAAAAACAATCAAAAGAATGTAATGAGATTAAGGTGCTTAATGAAGTTCAGCTAAAAGGCTGTTTACAAACTTACTTTCAAAAATATTATATAGTGATAGACGAGGTTCATTTTTGAACCTCTGAATAACAAATTGCTTTCAGGTTTGCTTACCTGTTTCTTCGATGTTTTTCATACCAGGCAGGGTTTAAGGCCCTCTGATAAAAATAAGCATCGATTAAAACCAAATTTAATACAGCTTCTACTATTGGAACTGCTCTGGGTAAAACACAGGGGTCGTGTCGACCTTTAGCCTGTAATAAGGTTTCTTCGTTTTTATCATTTACCGTTTTCTGTTCCTTAAAGATGGTGGAAGTGGGTTTAAAAGCAGCACGTATTAAAATAGTTTCTCCATTAGAAATGCCTCCCTGAATTCCTCCTGAACGATTGGTTCTGGTTCGTATTTTACCATTCTCATCTGTATAAAATTCATCGTTATGCTCACTGCCTTTTTGCCTGGTTCCTTCAAAACCGGAACCCACTTCAAAACCCTTGCAGGCGGGAATTGAAAGAATTGCTTTAGCAAAGTCAGCCTCTAATTTATCATAAACAGGATCTCCAAGCCCCGGAGGAACATTGTAAATAGCAGCACGAATCGTGCCTCCTACAGAGTCCCCTTCCCTACCCGCTTTTTGAATAAGCTCTTCCATTTTTAAGGCCACATTTTTATCAGGACATCTCACGTCATTTATATCCACATCTTCTATGCTCTTAGGTGGCGTATCTATAATATTAGCATGAACATCTGCAATAGAATCGACCCAGGCTACTGTAGAAATTCCTAATTCATTTTTAAGAATGGTCCTGGCCAGAGCTGCCGCAGCTACCCGACCGATGGTTTCCCTTACAGAAGCTCTACCGCCTCCGACATGAGAGCGATAACCATATTTAGAATGATATGTATAGTCTGCATGAGAAGGACGAAAAATGTGTTTTAGATTATCGTAATCTTTAGATATTTGGTTCTGGTTATCTACAAGCATTGCTATCGGGCTACCGATTGTTTTCCCTTCAAAGACACCGGAAACAATGCGGATACGGTCTTTCTCATCCCTCGGAGTTGTTAAGCGACTCTGTCCGGGCCTTCTTCTGTTTAAGTCCCCCTGGATTTCTTCTTCGGAAATGGGAATACCTGCCGGAACTCCATCCACCACGACTCCCACAGATTGACCGTGAGATTCACCAAATGTACTGATTGAAAAAATTTTTCCCCATGTTGATGGCATACAAGAAAGTTTACAGGCAGGGTATTTTATGACAATACTTTTTGTATCTTATCGTGGTGAAACAAGAGTAATAAAATGTATCTCTGAATAAGGCTCTAAAAAAACATTTCAAGACCCAGAGAGGTAGAATATTCATTATTTTCCTGTATACCCGGAAGTCGAATATTGCCCAGATTAGAATATAAAAGATTTTTGTAGGATTGATTTCTAAAATACAAAAAGATAGTAGCATTATCTATTTCCGTTGCCCTACCTTTAAATACAGCCGTAAATGAATTTGTGACCGGACTTACACCATCCTGCCATTGTCTGGGATCTGCCTGGGAAAGAGTACCGGTTACCAGATTATGATAATTATTTCCCAGATAAAGCGAATACTGTTTGTATTTTCCCATAAAAAAAGTAAACCCAAGAGCAGCAAAATCGGAGCCTCCAGTATATTGATTTCCTGAGTGAATACTTTGTAAGAGGTCATTAGACATATAGTTATACTTTAGATTCAGAGTAAAATAATCCAGGCCTATAAACATAGAAACTCTTGCACCTTCTTCATTTTTAGAGATTCCCTTATCAGGCTCCTTTACATTGTAAACGCTGGTTTGAAGCCCCAGGTGTTTGCCCGCATGAATACTGGTTTGCCATTCAAAAAGACGTTTCTTCGAATCAGTAGGATTGGAGTTTGTTTGTCCGTACAACATAGAATCATAAGCTAAAATTCCGGAATAAAGATAAGATATTCCTCCATTTGCATCCCCGGCATAAAACTGAGTAGAAATAAATTTGTTCTTCCCTAGATTTACTCCTGCCATCATAAGTCTTGGGTTTTCGCCTTTATTCTCCGTATCCATGTAAGATGAGCGTAATACTGCTGAAATCCCCGGGCGAATTTCATAGGAAAACTCAAGGGCATTCAGATTTTTATCAACCGGTGTATGCGGAGTTTGATTCATTGCTCTATAAGCCGGATTTTGTAAAGCTTTCCATTTCTCTGTATAAATAATATCTTTTTTAGTATTTGAGCTAAGGATTGCTTTTGCTTCAAAACCCCTCTTCTGATAAATGAAAAACATACCATTCTGGTCGGGAATATAGGAGGTGAAAAGAGAATCCGATAGACTTTTTTCCGACAACTGGGGTGTGAAACCAAAATAGACTTTATCTGTTTCGAGGTATTGTATAGGAGAATGGGAGGGAATGGGCACAAGGTTTAAAAAGTTTTTCGATTCTGTATCTTTTTTTTCCAATTCTAATTCGGGAGAGAATGATTCTCTTTTTTCTTTAACTTTGTCCTGTGGTTTGGTTCTAAATAAGGAAGAAGGCCTTTTACTCTCCGAAACAGGAGCTATAGCCAGAATCGCGATAAACCCCAGGCCTGCCAGAATCGAAATAAGGATGGAATAGCTTGGAGTTAAAAAACTTGAAGACACGAAAATCTCCTGAAAATCAAAGGCTCAATTACACACTTGCTTTTTCAAGCTCTTTCTTTTTTTCTAATTTCTGCTGGATAACATGCATTAGACTTCCTTCCGGAAAACTTCCCTCTTTATCAGCTTTTCCGAGGGGTAGACCCAAAATCTCCTGTATTAAATCTTCAATATGAGCATAAGACAGGACCTCAAAAAAACCTTTTTTAATGGCCTCCAATACAGTATCGGATAAAATCAGATCTTTAACATTCGATTCTGGAATAAAAACTCTATAAATCTCTTTGGGAGTGCCGATTAAGGAAGAAATTTCATAAAATGCTTCTATTTTTTTATTCACTTCTCCAATAGGAAGAGCATCACCATATTGAGACATGGCCCCGGTAACAGCCAGATTTGCCGGTATTTTACACTCAGATAGAGCCGAAAGGACTGCCAGAAATTGGGCAATACTCGCGGAATCTCCATCTATTATAGAACTATTTTGCTCAAAGGTCACAGAGGCATCGAGACTTATATTCAAATGCCCACCGAATAGCGCTTTTAGATAAGATGAAATAATCAAAACCCCTTTATCATGTATATCTCCGGAAAGATTCACTTCCCTTTCAATATTAGTAAGGTTTCCGGAACCTGTAAAAACCCTCGCAGAAATAATGCTAACCTGTCCGTATTCATAATTGGAGTGGATTCCGGTTACGATAGAAAGGCCATTGATTCGACCCAGCCTCTTCCCTTTCATTTCAAGTCGATATAAACCAGCCTGAAGAGCTTCATAATACCTGTTTTTATTGGACGAATAACGTTGAAGAATTAGCTCTTTTGCTTTTTCTATTTCCGTTTCACCAATAGCTTTTTTAGGGTGTAAAATAACCGCTTCTGTATAAAGTTCTCGAATTCTCTCTCGGTTCAAACTGAAAAACTTCTGACTTTCATTTAGACGAAAGGCTTCTTTAAGTAATGTTTTTTTTCCGGAAAAATTAATCTTTGGATAGTTCTCCAATTGCAGGCTATCTAAAAACTCATAGAACCAGCGGCGATTTTGCGGAGTATTTTCTACTTCATTTTTTAAATCTACCCGGATAGGGAAAATTTCTCGGAAGAAATGGTCTCTCTGATAAAAATATTCATAGTAGTATTCACTCCCTACCAGAATCAGTCTTAAATTAAGAGGAAAGGCCGGAAGTGCCTGTGTTTTTTCCAGCGGAAAATCAATATTTTCAAGACCGGAAAAATCAATCAATCCTCTATAAATACAGGTTCTTAACGCTTCATAGGTTCTATAATCGGAAAAAAGCTGGTTTAGGGGCAGGATAAGATATCCTCCTGTAGCGGATAGCAAAAGGCCCCTTTTATAAGAATTGATCCCCGGTATTCCGAGAAGGTTTAAGAGGTTGGGAATTGGCTCGTATAAAACGGGTCTATACCGGCTATCGGGGAGGAACAGAGGATACATATCTTTAGAAGCATATTGAGAAGGGCAAATTTCATTTCGATACGGGTCATAAAAGAACTTACTGGCTGTATTTTCTTCTAAAAATTCAGAGCGAATGAGCCCCCCTAACTCTTCCTTTATATCCAGATATTTTGCTCCGCAAACTGCAAAATGAGGGAAATGGCCCGGATTTGCCAGAATCCTCTTCAACTGCGCGAGAGCATCTTTTTGAAAGGTAAAATATTCAGACCTGGATTTAGAAGTTGTCTTGAATTTTTGAGCTGTATCTTTGATATTCACAGTTGCAGAAGCATGGTTTAATTTTTTTAGCATTCAGATCCTTACCCTTCCGGTTTTATAAGTAGATTTCATAATTCTGCTTGAGCCTGAGTTGACAAATGGTTTTCATGAAAGAGATGCTTTTTTTAACTTTCTTTTTACTTACAAGTCTCGCCCTATTTTCAGAAGAATCGATTCCTAATGATTTTCTTCCTCTCTATTCAATGAAAAAAACATATCTTGGACTTTTCTCAAGAAAACAGAAATTTTTTGGTTTTCGAGAAGAATTCCCTTCCTTCTCTGAGTTATCTCAATTTCCTAACCTTATTTCACTCGAAATTTCTTCTCCGGAGTTAAGGACTCTCGATGGATTAGAGCTCCTTAAGAATCTCGATTATCTGAACCTGTCCAATTCCGGACTGATTACTATCAGGGGAATAAAAAAAAGCAAGAAATTAAAATTTTTATACCTGAGAAAAACGAACATTCAAACGCTTGATGGAATATGTAGCCTGCAAGAATTATTGTATCTCGATATAAGCGAGACCGGGGTGAAAAACATAGAAGATATATCCTGCTTGAAAAATTTAAGAAGGGTATATGCACAAAACCTTGTATTTCATACTTTAGATGCCTTCCGCTCATTTGAAAATCTTAATGAGCTTTATCTGCATAATACACCTGTGAATGATTTCTCAGGTGTAAAGAAGCTAAAAAATCTCATCTACCTCGAAGTAAGTGGAACAAAAATTACTGAAGCAGTTATGAATGACTTGAAAAAGGAAAATCCTTATTTAAAAATCATTCATAACTGAAAGTCAATTTCTGTTTTTACATCTCCCTTAAAAAGCTCGGAACAAACCTACCTTATTCATCTTTTGTTTCCGTTTCTTTCCTCTCTTTACTGCTGCCGGAATATACAGACACAATTTTATCCAGTAAGGTAAACAACAGTTCTACACTATAACCGGCGACAAACGCAATGGCAAAAGGAGAAAGTTTGGCAGGGGAAAAGCCAACCTGCATTTCTGCATCGCTGGATATAAACCAACCAATAACAAATCCGGCAAAGGTTCCGAGTAAAATTCTAAGAGCATATTGTATGTCATGTTCTCGAACGTAAATTTGCTTATCGATTTCACTTGCAATCACACGAAGTATATAAGTACAGGAACCTAAGAGACCATAAAAGATGGGAAGTAAATACAAAGTTAAGATCTGAATAGAAAATGCGAGGCTATCCATGTTGCTGAGATATTCTTCTTCTACCAGCTTTTCATACTTTTTCATTTCAGGATAGTTCTCAGGATTATACTCCCTTTCTATCTTATTTGTTAAGTTAAGACCCGGTTGAAGTTTATTATATACGAAATACAGAGGCTTGATTAAATTCTTTAGTTTCTTCTTTTGAACAGCTAAATTTCCTTCTAACTCAAGAGCTTTCACATGCAGAACATGATCATTCTTATTCTCTACAATTATTTTCTCATAGACTTGCTTAAGTTCTTTATTGGTGGTTTGTGTTTCACTAAATAAATAAGTTTGCCACAGCCATAATACCTGGGTTGCGAGGGCTAAAACCAACACGAAAGTACTGGTTCTTCTGTATTTTCCCTGCACTCTTTCTGCAAAAGAAATTTGTTTCTTATGAAAGAACCCTGTATGAACTCCAAATTCTTCCCTGATACATTTCAGGCTTTTAACCGTAACCGGTTGGATCAGATTGGATAAGTCTGTATAAGCGAGCCAGAATTTGGCTTCTTCTTTGGATGTTAATTTCTTTCCCAGTTCAATTTTTTCTTTTGTGAAGGTAAGGGTGTTAATAATTGTAGGAGAAAGTTTAATTCCTTTATTTGCAACATATTGCAGCATAAGCTGAGTTCCACGAACGACTTTTTCCGTAGACTGCTTTTTATAAACATCCATATAATTTTCTTTGAAGTTTCTTTCCCTCTTACCCATGGAAAAAAGTTTCTGTATGAAAGTAGAAACTTTTTGTATGAAATTTTCTGTGGGTTTATTTTGATTTTTCTCTTCTTCCATACCTGTCTCGCTAAAATAGAATAAATAGTAAATTAGAATCTATGAATATTTTATTGTATCACTATCTTGCGGATCCGGTTATTATCTCTATCCGCAACATAAACAACTCCGGAGGAAACGACTGCAATTCCAAATGGTGAACTAAAACTGGCAGCGGTTCCATTTCCATCTGCAGAACCGACAGTTCCGGAGCCGGCAAGAGTTGTGACAACACCAGCCGATGTGATTTTTCGAATCTTGTTATTGTAAGAATCAGCCACATAGACGTTTCCATTTGCATCGACAGTAATTCCCTGCGAAAAGCTAAAACTGGCAGCGGTTCCACTTCCATCCGCAGAACCGCTACTTCCTGAGCCAGCGAGAGTGGTGACAACACCGGAAGAAGTGACTTTACGGATTTTATAATTACCAGAATCAGCCACATAGATGTTCCCGCTTGCATCAACAGTAACTCCCTGCGGAGTATTAAAACTGGCAGCGGTTCCATTTCCATCCGCAGAACCGCTACTTCCTGAGCCAGCGAGAGTGGTGACAACACCGGAAGAAGTGACTTTACGGATTTTATAATTACCAGAATCAGCCACATAGATGTTCCCGCTTGCATCAACAGTAACTCCCTGCGGAGTATTAAAACTGGCAGCGGTTCCATTTCCATCCGCAGAGCCAGCAGTTCCGGAGCCGGCGAGTGTCGTGACTTCACCCGAAGAGCTAATTTTGCGAATTTTGTTGTTGTTGAAATCAGCCACATAGATGTTCCCGCTTGTGTCGACAGCAATTCCCATCGGAAAGTCAAAACTGGCAGCGGTTCCTGTTCCATCCGCAGAGCCGGCAGTACCGGAACCGGCGAGGGTAGTAACATCCCCCGCTGTACCCGTCTCTACTGTTCCTGTGCCCGTTCCGGTACCTGTATTGGTTTGGTTTGAAGATAAAGCATATAACAAGAAAAACAGCATGTTTGAGTCAGAATCAGATTTTTTCTGTGTCTGTGTATATACCAGTGCATCCGTACACTGTCCGAGTGTTAAAATTATTAGTAAAATCAATAGAACTATTTTCATTGTTTTTCTCCGCCACCGGACAATTTTTTAGAACTTGAAGCTTTTCACATCGCTCATAGGTATTACCATTTCCCCTTCGGGAGTAATGATTTTTAATTTATCATGTAATTGGAAAATAACTCCATTAATCGTCTTACCATTTTGTAATATAAGTCCTTCCGATTTTTTTCCCAGAGATATTTCAATTCTACCTACCATTTCTTTTCGATGTTCTTTTAAATAAGAATCAGCTTCCTTTTTAACTGTTGACTCATCAATAGTCACAATTTTATCACGCTGCATTCCTTTTAATTCTTCGAATTCCTTGACTAACTTTTCTCTGTCCTTACCCTTCATGCCTAATATTTTGATAGACTCTCGGATGCTTGGCTTACTGTCTTCTTCTTTTGTAATATACTCCGGATTCTTGCTTTTGAAATTATCTATGACAGCAGTTATTTTTTCTTCATTATCTTCTTCAGTTTTCACGACAGCATTTATCTCCGGACTATTAACAAAGGATTCCAATTTCTTTTCTTGAATCACTTTTACTGTATCAGCTTTAGAGATATACACTTCCTGTCCCGGTTCTAAAAGAACTTCTACATCTTTGAGTTCTCGGTTTAGTTGTTTGGATAATTTTTCCTCCGGAAGTGTTTCTGAAATAGCATCAATGACAGGAATATTCATTTTGATAGCCAGAGATCCTTCGGTTAATTTTGCCTTTGTACTACCATCCTCTTCAACAGAAACCAATACCTTTGTACCCCTGAAGTCGGCGGCTAATGTGGGAGTCTGGATTACAAAGTGACTATTCTGGTTCATCTTTTCCATGTTTACCAGGACTGTACCTTTCTCTAAATGCCCCTTGTATAAGACTTCTGTTTCTGTTACAGTGGCTTTCATTCTGAAGATTGTTTTTTCATGGAGCCGTATCACGGGGTTTAATTTATTTCCCATAACCTGAACATCTATCAGGGAATTTTTTGCCGTTTTAAGATCCTTATCCATAGGTACAATCTGACCGCGCTTAATTAGATTATTCGCAGATTCTACTTTTCCCAGAAGAAAAAGACTTACAGCCTTTATCTCTATTCGTTGCTTGATTTTCTTCGGAGCCTGTGCTGGCTTCTTTTCCGTAGGCTTTTCCTTACATATAATAAGAAAAAATAGTAAAACTATAATTGTTAGTTTCTTCATTTTCATTCCCTCTTATAAGAGTTTTATCTGTCTAATTTATTTATGATTTGTAATATTCCTAATTTCTTTTTTAGGGTAGACTATTACTTTACCCTCTTTTTGTAAGACCACTACAAATTCCGATGTTACCGCTGTTATCGTATCCTGTATAATATCTCCCTTTTTTAGAGACACAGTTTGAGAGAAAAAATCACAGGATTTTTTGGTTGGTTCGGGAGTATTATTGGATTCTGATGAACTATAATTTTCAGCACTTTTAACTTCGGATTTGGGGTAGACCCAGGTTTTGCCCTCTCCGGTAAATACGACGACATAACCGGGAACGATTCCCATTACAACATTTTTCAATACTTCTTTATTCTTGAGCGTTACGGTTTGATTAAAAAAGTCACATTTGTTCTTCTCCGGCTCCGGGGCTTTCACAATAACAGGTTCTTTCTCCAGATACAAATCTATCTGCTTTTGATTATCCAAATCAAGCTCCCACATAGCACCGCTATAGGGGTCAACAATCAAGTAACCAATAAGTCCGCTGAGAGGTCCTCCCATTACTACATTACCACCGAGATACCATCCCATATTTAACCTGGTATCCAGATACATCTCTACTTTTTTTGTGCCTTTAACAGCTTCGACCTTATACCTTGCTTTTTGGAAGTAACCATTCCCGGTTTTTAAATTATAACTTATTCCGGATTTTCCTGTGCCAATTTTTTTTCGGAATCGCCTGAAAGTTCATAAACAGATATATCAGCGTCATCGGCTCCTGAAACCGTAACTACAATATTTTGTTTCGAACCTTTAAATAAGGTCGCACAACCGATAGAATAGAGAATACACAATAAAAAGATTACTTTATTCAGAATGCTCATAATAACCTCCGATAGGACTCTATGTATTATTAGAACTAATGAATACAGCGTACATATCCATTATTATCCTTTGAGCTTTGCACAGCCGTAGCATCGCTCAAGCTGAAAGTTTGGGCAAGTGCTTCCGAATACTCTTCTAAAGCCCAGACCATTCCACCCTGATCGCTTGCTATATCATACCAGACTTTGGATAAGGTCTCTGTATTGGCTCCGTAATTTACCTGCCATTCACCTTTCTTGGGAAGACGCCAGCCTTTTCCTAAGGAAGCACATTTTTTCTTTGCATCTTTCCAATTCATGGCACCCTGATCTTCACTCCACCTATCCAAATTTGAAGCGCTTAGTAATTCCTCTTTACTTAAAGAAAAACTTTTTGCAATGGTTTCAGCCATAGCACTTGCATTGAGATAATTCACCGTTCCGAATATTCCAAATCCAAGTATCAACGTAGAAACTAAAATTCCAACTGCCCATAAAATTCGCCTTGTTTTCTTTTCCTGGTTTTGGCTGGCTTTAATGAATGTAATTTCTCGTTCGGATAAATCCTGTTTTCGGTTTTTAAGCCAATCCAGGGAGTGTAATAAATTACTTCCCCGAAAAAGTAAGTTCATTCTCCCATACCAGAACATTTTCCGGATTCAAGTCTCCATGAATAAAATTCACCTGGTGGTAGCTTGATTGTATGTTATAGTATTCCAATATTTCGTCAAAATCGGGTAGTGTGGGATCTAAGGCTTTTAACTCTGCAAAACCTTCTTTTACCCTGGATGAATTTAATTTGTTTCCATAGCACTCATTCAGGTTTGTATTTATCCGTTTTACATTTCCATATAGTCCTTTTTTAAGACTTAAAAATACTTCCTTTTGAAGAAGAAGGGATAGTTCCCTTGCAAAAGTTTCGGTCTCTTCCGCCTCTACAGACATATTCATAATTCTGTTGGTGAAGTATTTAGCTACACCCTTCAAATCAGAAGCGGCAACCGTTCCAACATCTTGATATAAAAGAATACCGTATTGTTTAGCGCTGTATTCAAATTCATCTTCATGATGATATTCTACCTGGCTAAAAATATCCAGTAAAGTCTCACGGGTTTTTTCATAACCTTCATTCTCGGACTCACAAATTTCCCTGGGAGCAATTTTTAGAACGCGAATAAAAGAAGAAGCTTGAATAAACTTTTCTTTATCAGATTGCATAGAAGCATCAAATCCGTACCTTGCAACAAATACGGCTGCTCCTGTTTTACCACCGGAAAGTGAATTTTCTATCTGTATATAATTGATTTTTGCAGTGCCGAGGCTTCCCTTTTTTAAAGCGGACTTAAGCCCGGCCTCAACTAAAGCTCTTACTGTCTCAGGAATTTTCTCGATATTTTTGATTGAATTCATTAATGTATATTCCTATTTGTTGAAAAATAGGCTTCCTGTATGAAAAAATTCAGTAGAATAAAAAATAGCAAGCATTTTCTTTGGAAAAAAATTTAAAACAAAGAAAATCTATAGTTCACGTTTTATAAGTTTTCTTGGTGCTTTACAAATTTGGTAATTGAGTAATCCTATAAAATCTTCCCTCAAAAAATAAATTCCTATTTTTTTATTTACAAAAACCAGTCTATATAGTAAGTTCGGTAATTATTGAACAAAGTAAACAAATCGTACAATGAAACCAAAAATCAAAAAAAGCCAGAACATCAAACCCGAGTTGATGCAATTCATTGATAAAATGGGACTGTTTTACGAGAGTCTTGCTATCCCCCGCATCGGAGGACGAATTGCCGGACTCATGCTCGTAATCGATAAACCCATTTCCGCCTCCGAAATTGCGGCTATCTTACAGGTAAGTAAGAGTAGTGTTTCGAGTAATATTCGTATGCTTTTACTGAGTGGAGTCGCTGAAATTGTCCGACTTACGGGAGAAAGAAAAGACTACTATATTTTCTCGGATGATTTTTTAATTAAATCTCTCGAAGTTAAAATGAACAATTTACATAAGTTAGGCGAAATTACGGAAGACGGAATTTCCATCCTAAATCAATCTAGACTTTCTGCCCGAAAGTTAGAAGAAATGAAAGAATGGATACAACTTGAAAAAAAGCATAACGAACAATTTTTAAATGAGTGGATGAACACCCATAAAAGGCAGGCTTAAATGAGATGGATAGTTTTACTGTTTTTTCTAATATTCTTAAATTCTTGTGCATCTTCAAGTGCCGGGATGGCCACCAGTAATATACCTATTGTAACCAAGAAATATGAGGTAATAGGTCCTGTAGAAAAACAAGCGGGCTGGGTAACCATTGATGCCGGAATATTCGGTTTTCCTTTAAAGAAACCTCCAATTCATCAGCTCATGAACGAAGCTATCAATGAAAAAGAAGCGGATGCCCTGGTGAATATACGTTACTGGAATGATAAGATTATTTTATTATTTTTTACCTATAATCGCTTTGGCCTGAATGCGGAGGCAGTAAAGTTTACCGGAGGAGAAAGTCCGATTACTAATGATAAGAAAAGCAATCGCTAAATTTATATTCCCCTTAAGTCTTTTAAGCATTCTATCCTGCACGGGAAACCCCTTTACTCTGGATAAAGGAGGTCATGTTCGCCAGATGGCCTTTGTTCCGGCAGCGACTATCGTTCGGGGGGAAGGTTATAAGATACTCGGTAGAGAAGAAGGGGAAACATCAACCTTTTTTCTTTTCGGTTTATTCCCTTTAACCAATCCATTAAATATTGAATATGCGATGAGCCAGGCCGTACAAAAAATTGATGGAGGTCAATCTCTAGTAAACGTAGGCATCTGGCATGAAACACATTATTATTATCCGATAGGAACTGTATCCGTCCTGAAGGTTGAAGGCGATGTTGTAAATTTTTCTTCGGTCGATAGACCTCTTTTCGAAGACAAAGAGAAAAAAGGAAGCAAGGTTAAAATCGGAAACCTTCCGAAAACGAATAGCGGAGGTCTTACCGTAGGCGGCAAGAAAAAGAAATCAGGGGGCGGTGGTATTACAGTAGGAGGCACAAAGTAGATGAAATATATTATTCTATTTTTCATATTCATGTTTATTCTACTATTCTCATGCAGACCGGCCCCCAGTACCATTCCGGCTTTTAACGCCCAGAGTCAGATAAATGCGGCTGCCGATTACAAAGCCAAGCAATGTAAGCAAGAGGTTCCGACTCCTCCCCTCTATGTTTTTGAAGATCAGGATAAGAGGAATGTGGATCTTTGTAGTATTGCCATAACAAGAATGAGTTGCCCCTTTGATGCATATCCAATTATTTGTATCGGAATATACCTTGATAACCCGATACCGGAAATTCCCTGGTATTTGAACTTTAATGAGCTAACCAAACAGAGGTTTAAATTTTAGGAACTGCTTATGAACCTATACAAACTAATATTTGCATTTATCTTTATATTTTTTACCTCCGAAGTTTTTGCTGTTGCTTTCAGAGCTAAAGTTTACAGCCGTGTTAAGCAACAGGGAGTTCCGGGTGTGGTTGTGGTCGTATTTGAAACCAAGAAAGGTTATAAAACCGATGAAGATGGTTATTTCGATGCAGAAATTCCCTCTACCGGCACCTATACTTTCCGGGTTTTGCGCGCAACCGGGATGTTAGAACTTAAAAAAGCCGTTACCGTGGATGGTCAGGTAATCACACTCTATGTGGACAAGGTCAATAAGCCCAAAGGTGCTTTAGAAGTTACCGGTCAAAAAGAGAAGACAGTTCTTTCTCGTTATAAAGTTCGGTATGATGAAATTAAACGAATGCCCGGCACCCTGGGAGAAGCTTTAAATGCCCTGCAAACCCTGCCCGGTGTATTTTCTCCCCCGTTTAGTTTCGGAAATCTTGTAATTCGAGGAGCCGACCCGGATGCCAATACCTACTTATATGATGATTTGCCTATATTCTACGCTTACCATTTTGACACAATCAATTCGGTAATTCATAACGATTTAATCAAGACCATAGACTTATATACCGGAGCCTATCCGGCAAACTATGCTAATGCTCTCGGTGGAGTCATTGAAATTGAGTCTACAGAAGAAGTAAAAAAGCCTTCCGGTCAGTTTTCCAGTTCGATTTTATTAAGCCAGGGAATGTATCAAACGCCGCTCTGGGAAGGCAAGGGTTATCTGGCTGTTGGAGGAAAGATCGGCTATCTCGATAGGACTATCGGTCAGTCGGGTCTTGTCCCGGAGGGGATACGACTTCCCCGCTATACCAGTACAAATGCCAAGTTTTCGTATGCATTTAATCCGGAACACAAAGTAAGTTTTACCTCGATTACAGCCCAGGACAGCTTTGTATTAAACGCTCCCTCCAAGACGCAGAATGACCCGACACAGGATCAACTGGCTGCGGTTGCCGGGATTAATGTATCGGCCGGAAGGGGTTTTCAGACAGTTGGCCTTCGTTACATCTGGACGCCCGGAACCAAATTCAACAACCGCTTTACCTTGATCTATTTCAATCCCTTCGTCGATACAAATGTAACCTTCAATAGCATTAAATTATTACTGAGAGCCAGGGCTCCCTATATAGGACTCAGACAGGATGCAAGCTGGACGGCTACGGATTGGTTCAAGATTGATTTTGGAACCGAGGTAAGAGAAGCATCCTATAGAATTGAAGGCTATACACCCGCAGCCAAAGATCCTCTGGCTACTAACAGTATCTACGATAACGATGCCTTTACTACCAGTGATATATCTGAAAGTACGAAGATCATGTATTATTCTGCCCATACAAACCTTCACTTTACTTTTGGCAAATTATCCTTCGAACCCGGAGCCCGTTATGATTATATCGGTTTTTCCAAACGGGGGGTTGTGGGTCCGAGAGGAGTTATATCATATAAAATAGATGGGCTATTAAAAGGAACCAAAATCTTTGCCGGTGCCGGTGATTATTACCGCTTTCCTTTTTTTGATGCAGCTGTTTCGAGTAAATCAGGAAACCCCGATATCAAGTTTGAAAAAGCCTTTAAATATAGTGGAGGTTTAGAGCAATATATCAGCGAAAATTGGCTCGCTAAATTTGAACTATTCAAGAATGAGTTCAGTAATCTTGTTACCTCAGATGCTTATATTTCCGAACCTTTCGGGCGAAATGCACAGGCTAACTATTATCAATTAGAAACTTTTATACGTAACATTCCTTTAAGTTCTCCTTATGTAAGCAATAAGTCTCTGGGCTATTCCAATAGCGGTTCGGGCTGGGCGCATGGTTTTGAAGTGTTTATTAAAAAATCAAATAAACCCAATTCGAGAGACTGGTACGGCTGGCTGTCTTATACCTGGTCACAAACTTTTCGAAATCCGAATCGATACGATAAGGACTATGACCCTTATAAAGAACTGGTGTTAACCGGAAGAGAACAGAGATTTCGTTCTCTCTTTCCCAACACACAGGAGTTAATTTACGAATTTGACATTACGCATCTCGTAAGTCTTGTATACGGCTGGAGAATTAATAAGGAATTCCAGGTGGGCGGTCGCTGGCAATATAGAACCGCCTATCCCTATACACCAATTATCGGGGATGATGGGGGGCAGTATACAAACGCGGCAAATAATCAAACTATCTGGTCAGCCAAATATTCCGACAACCCCTGGAATAACGATTATAAAAATTCCAGACGGCAGCCTCCCTATCATCGACTTGATATACGAATCGACCGCTTCTTGAATTACGAGTGGGGCTATATGAACGTATATTTGGAAATTATTAACGTCTATATGAGAGAAAATACTCTCTCTGAGTCGTATAGTAATACAATGCCTTACTCCCGAACCAACCCCGGTCCTCAAGGAGACTTTTTTGTTCTGAAAAGTGGTGGTATTATCATGCCATTCTATAACCTCGGTATGGAGGTGCGGTTTTGAAGAAATTTGGTATCCTGTTTTTCTTGCTTTTTGCTTTATTATCTTGCTCGCATAAGAACGAAACGGATTATAAAGATCTTTTTGAACAGAGAGTTCTTTTGGATGCGTTCACAACACCGACTCCGAATCCTCAGGCCGATTGTGTTTCTTCTATGGACTCGGCTGCAAGTTGTCTTGTTTTAACCCAATCGCAGGCAGAGGCATTTAAGAGGCATTGTAACCCTACTTATCCGAGTCTTTTAAATACAGAAATAGTAAGTCTAAATTCTCAAATTGCTTCTGAAACAGATCCTGTAAAAAAAGAAAGCTTACAGGAGCAATTGCGTATACAGCAAGCAAATCTGGATTTATACAACCGATTTGTTTCCAAGTTCCCGAGTCAGTTGGCCGCCTACTGCTATAAGGTTGCGGGAGCCAGCGATACAGAAGCTCTCTGTTCCTCAGTTCTGGCTGCAAAAAGTTTTGAAAAGTTTTCAGAAGAAGCGAAGGCCTGCACGATGAAATGCCAGGGACAGTATTTTGCCAAACAACTCTCGTCTTCAAGCTGTGCTTCTACTGACTTCTTTCAGTTTCTTCTTTCAGCCGAAAGACCGACTACAGAATGCCTTCTTGATTGTTTTAAACTTACGAATATTGAGATTGATTTTCAGCTTCTGAAATAAATACAGGTAATAGGATAAAAAATATGACATTAACAATGGAACAACTCGTAGATAGGGGAGAAATCACGATTTTTTGGATAATGGGTTTTGCAAGCGTTATTGCTTTCGCGGTTTTTCTGGAAAGATATATCGTATTCTGGAGGAATACGAGAGGAAGTAAGATTCTTGCCGAAATCATAAGCTCCATCCGAGCCGGAGAACATTCGCATATTACAGAGAAGGCCAGTAAAAGACCTTCCAATATCTACAATCGATTCGCCAAATTTGGCATTGAGTTTTTTCATACCGGCCACGAAAGTCTTTCTGAATTAATGTCAGGGAAGATGATAGAAGAAAAGATTTACCTGGAAAAGAGGCTACCAATTTTAGCTACCCTCGGAAACAATGCCCCTTTCATCGGTCTTTTAGGAACGGTTTTGGGAGTTATCAAGGCTTTTGCAAGTCTCGGAACCCTCGGTAATTCAGGAGC
This sequence comes from Leptospiraceae bacterium, assembly GCA_024233835.1. Lineage (NCBI taxonomy): Bacteria > Pseudomonadati > Spirochaetota > Leptospiria > Leptospirales > Leptospiraceae > Leptospiraceae bacterium. The sequence goes on along the minus strand of JACKPC010000005.1, from coordinate 229,020 downwards.
CGAGGTCGTTATGAAAAGTATTTCTACTGCTCTTTTTGCTACGGCTGCCGGTCTTCTAATTGCAATTCCGGTTGTAATGGTAAACAATTACTTTACGAAAAAAGTCAAAGTAATCGGGCAGAATTTGGAAATTATATCCAGGGAATTTCTGGCCAGTCAACACAACAAGACCAAAGTCAAGGAGAACTCATAAGATGGCAATGTCTTCCGGTAAAGGCGATGATGATACAATAAGCGATATTAACATCACACCGATGGTAGATGTTATCCTTGTGCTTCTTGTTATTTTTATGGTTACAGCAAATTTCTTAAAGAAAGAATCTATTAATATCAACCTTCCCAAGGTAGCAGCCGCCGATCTGAATACCCGTAAGTCTACCCAGGTAGCCCTTACGAAAGATGGCAAGCTTCTATTGGAAGGCAAGAAAGTTTCAGAGAAGGATCTGGCTCTATCTTTACAAAAAGAAGCCAAGTTTCGACCGAACATGCGGGTTACGCTTTCAGCCGATGAAAGACTGCCCTACGGAACCATTACCGAACTCATGGGCCTTATCCGCAAGGCAGGCGTAACGAGGATTGCACTGGCAGTAAAGAAATAGTGAGGAATAATATGGAAGAGAAAAAACCTTTCCTGAGAAGATTAAAGATCTTTCTATTTGTAAAATATCTCTTTGCTCTGAGTCTTTCTTTTTCGGCACTACTTCACGGAGCCAGTTATGCCAGCTATTACATAGCAACCCATACGAAAAAGAAATCGGACGATAAAATAATCGACAGTAAAGATATTAAGCCCATGGATCTGGATGTGGACATTACGGAAATTCCACCTGAGCTGATTAATCCGAATCCGGCTGCCAGTAACCCGGCACCGGTAGAGAAGAACGAATGGGTGGAAGGTAAAAAGCAGACAGGAACTGATCCTTCCAATGAAGATATAAATTTGAATGCCGTTTCCGGGGATGGAACGGATAAGGATGGTTACCTGTATTCTTTTAATGGAGATAAGGTTCCGACACCCATAGTAGATTTTGATCTAAAACAATATTTCCCCGAAGCAGCCAAGGCGGCGAATATAACAGATAAGACTCTCGTAGTTCTGGTTCAAATCGATGAGAAAGGAAACCTGATGACAGCAAAAATTGTGTCAGGAAAGGCAGGTTACGGATTTGATGAAGCAGCTATTAAGATTATCAAACGAGCCCGTTTTCTTCCGGGTTATGTAAAAGGAAAGCCGGTAAAAATGGCACACAGACTTCCGATTACATTTACTCTGGATGAATAGAAGGTTGGTAAAAATATTACTTACAGATGATGTTTCTATCTATGGCAATGTAAGACCACCTCATGTACATCATTCTTTGAACTGCTTCGGAAGCTTTCTATCGCGTAGATTTAAATAAGAATAGAGAATGTGTATCTCCATGTCTTATCCGATCAAAATAGAAGAAAAGAAGTTTATCGCCGATGGAGATGCAGATAAACTAAATTTTCTTATTCTAAAATTCCAGAATATTGTAAGCAAACCACAATTTTAGACATTTCTAACATGCGCCTTTTCATGAAAACCAATACGAATCATAGACAGGTCATCTATAATTCTTCCCGTTTGTTTAATCAATTGGTAAATTGTTTCCAGATTTCCTTCTCCCCTTTCAACCGCACGCAAAAATAAAGTCTCATCTTCGTTGATTGTCCGAGTTTCTGCATCTGGAGTTATATCTATATCATCCCGACCATCGCTTCCTCCGATAAGAACATCACCGGGATGTAATTGGAATTTTTGGATGGAGAACTCATATTCGGAAGGAGAACCGATTTTTCGTAGAGTAAGTTCGTTTTCAATAAACTCAGCTTTCTTATCCCGATAAAGTACCAACCAGGGATGCTCAGCGTTATAAAAAAACATTTCACCGGTTTTTATATGGATTAAGCCCATGACAACCGAAATCATCATCAAGCCATCGAAAGTGTGAAATATCTGGTTTAATTCATGATAAGTAGTTTCCAGCCAGTTTTTAGGTGATACATTTAAACTTTGCTTATTACTTGTTGAACGGGAAATCATATAATTCACAACCGTTCCAAGAACAATTGCTCCTCCTGCCCCCTGCATAGATTTTCCCATGGCGTCTCCATTTACAAAAAATACATACACATCATTGTCAAATTTCAAATTGCCGGAAATGCAGATATCCCCACCCAATTCTGATTTCTTATTACGAAACTCAAAAGTTTTTATCTGCTTGATAAAGAAATCGGTCGTGACTTCTCTGGATCGATTCCAATTAGTAATCAATGGCTTCTGAATAAGTGAGGTCAAAAAATAATCGCCATCTTGATGAATTTTTAACTTCTCAATCTCTTTCATTTTGATGACAACTTCTCTCGTCCTTTCCTTTACTTTTTGTTCCAATTGCCCTGCATATTCTTCCTGTTTTCGTTTTCCAACAAATAGACGTATTACCATTCGGTTGAATGTCTTTCCGATAGTACCAATCTCGTCCTGATAAAAAAGCGGAACCGATACCCGTAGATTTCCTTTTTTAACTTCTCCGAATCCTTCCAGAAGGGTTCGGAGGGGTTTCCCTATATTTCGATAAAAGAATATAGGGAAAATTAAAAGTAATATAAACACAGCTAACAGGGTTATCTGAATGATAATCACACCCATGTTATGGATAAATTTTCTATATTCTAAATACGGGAAGCCGGCTTCATAAGTGATGTTTGTGGTATCATCCGTGATTCTATAACCAAAAAATAAACCTTCTGTTTGATTGGAGATTTTTTGAATATACCTTTGTTCATAATTATCATTTCCTAATTTACTTATTTCAAGTTCAAGACCTTCTTTTTTATAGAGAATAGATGCCGACTCCGAAATTCTCGCACCTTTCGGAAAAGAGACAAGATAAGAAAGTGTAGGGAAATCAGAATAATTTTTTCCTGTAATCAAAGCCTTTAGCTCCAAATTATGAATCATATCAAAATTCTTTTCCTGACTAATACTCATCCTCGCTGCTAAAATCTGGAGTAATAATAAAAAAGTCACTGCAGAAATCCCTACAACTTTCGTCATAAAAGAAGTTTTTTCAATCGCATTATTAATAAAAACTATTGTCGTAATGAATCCTCCCAATAAAAAGCAGATAGAATAAACGATATGAAATAATTCCGGTGTGATAGAACCCTTTTTCATTAATACATTCAAAGTGCTCGGAATCAGAGTGATGGAGATAAGCCCGAACATCATTTGTAAAATAAGCTTTCGATTTTCATTTTTATAATGAAAAGCTTTTCGTATCATAATGATAATGAAAAATAATATTTGTAGAATCAAAGCTAAAGCTACATATTTTCCCAGTTGAGGATAATCATAGATATCCCCCCGAAAATTAAATTCTGCTACTGCTGTTGATGCCAGATAAAAAAACCGAAGAACCAAAAACAGGTCGATAATTACACTGAAATAAAATACAATTTTTGCTTCTCTGGGATATAAATCATCTATAATATGATAGGCATACCGAACTAAATAGGTAACTGTTGGAAATAAGATGATACCTACCGTTATATAACGGTGATTTGCCCCTACCGGAAAAGGTATCGCACCGGACATTAAATAACCAATGTTCAAAAAAGTTAAGCCAAAAAAGAAGTAACTCAAGTATTTTGTTGAATTTTGTTTTTCCTTTAATGAAAACAGGAAAACCGTGATAATTACATAAAATATTGCGTTAATAAAATTCGATAATCCCCATAAGTTTAAATAAATCACTTCTAACCTCTATTCTATCAATTAACCATTATGTATTATTATCTTTAATAAAAAATCAAATAGAAAAAAATTTCCAAAGTATTTATACATCGAATTAAAGAAAAAGTATTTGCCCGGGAAATCGAGAGAATCGTAACCTATATTATAGATGATACTCGGAACAACGAACCCTCATAAAGTTCGAGAAATTGGTGGAATATGTGCTCCCTTAGAAATTGAGCTGGTTCCGGTTTCTCTGGATATTTTAGAAACCGGGGACACCTTTGAAGACAATGCTCTCTGTAAAGCCATCGCTTACTCAGAAGCTTACCCGGATAGTTTTGTTCTCGTCGAAGATTCCGGCCTGCTTATCCCTTCTCTTGAAGGACTACCCGGTCCGTATTCAGCAAGGTTTTCTGACTATGATATTGCATCAAAGACGATCCATAATTCAAATCTACCCCGCGAAGAAATGGACAGGGCTAACAATGAAAAAGTATTACAATGTATGGAAGCAGTTCCTGAAGAAAAAAGAGGAGCCTATTTTGTAATATGTATAATCATTATAAAAAATACAAAAGTATTCTTCCGTGTAACGCAGAAAGCTTTCGGTTGGATACTGAAAGATAAACGTGGTGACAAAGGCTTTGGTTATGACCCAATTTTTGCCAGTGATACCAGTTTCGGAAAATCATGGGCAGAAATAGACTCCACCAGGAAAAACTTAATTTCTCACAGAGGAGAAGCCCTCTGGGATCTTCAGGCATGGTTATGCTCTGAAGAAGCAAGGGATATTCATTGATGCGCTTTCCATTCTTTAGCCGCATTGTTGTAGATGGAAACGACGGTACCGGTAAGAGTACTCTCGTTGCGCAACTAAAAAAGATGGGCTTCACACGGGTCGAAGATCGCGGAGAAATGACAAAGGCTACCGATGATGATTCAGCCGCTCCTGTTCCGGAGACAATTTATATCCTTTTGCACTGTAGCTGGAATTTGAGCCATAAAAGGCTACTGGAAAGTGGTGCGGACATGAACGATAAATACCACGAGCCTCAAACTCTGGAGTATTATTCCAAACGATTTTTAGAAATATCAGATAAGTTTAAACCGATATCCATTGACGTTGAAAGTTTATCCAAACAGGAAGTCCTTGAATCTCTTCTTATAAAATTAGGCAAAAAGTCTCTTTTTCGAATCGGAATTCCTTCAGGAAGATTATCTTTATCCTCTCTATATAATTTACTCCCGATGTTACCTGAAAAGACTTTTCATAAAATGGAAGCCTCTTCTCGAAAACTTTCCTGGGAAGAGCCTCCTTTTTTATTTTTACGCGGAAGAACTTCAGCCTATCCTAAATTAGTTGCTTTTGGAGAATTAGATCTCGCTATCTGCGGTTCCGACGTATTAGATGAGTCTAATTTTCTTGAACACCTGGAAGTGCTCGATTCCATTCCGCAGCCGGATGTATCTCTTGTATTAGCTTCTATCTCCGGGAAAATTCCACAAAAGAGATTACTGCGCATTGCAACCAAGTTTAAAAACATAGCTCATGAATATTTTGGCTCAAGAGGGATTCCTCACACTATATTTGGTCTGGATGGTTCTACGGAGGGTCTATTACCCCATTTCGCCGATGTAATCCTTGAGATTACAGAAACGGGAGAGAGCCTGAAGAAGAATGGATTAGAAATCATTGAGAACCTCGGTAGTCTAAAAACCTGCTTGATAAGGAGAAGGATTCAATGATTAGCCTCAAAGATTTCTCCCTTAAGGAATTTCGACAATTACCTCTTTTGAAAGAAGGGGAAAGTAAAGAAATTCGTCTACTTCCCGAAAATCCAAATTTAGTTCTTATCTGGCTAAAACCTACTGTTTATAGTTTCACTCAAAATCGTTGTGCCTGGATTGAAGGCTCAAATTTACTTCGAGCCAGGGCAATGCAGACTCTTATCCCCCTACTCCAGAAATCGGGGATTCGACATGCCTATCAAGAGATTGACTCGACTTCGGGTTTAATTCTTGCGGAAAGAATTTTCCCGGATATGGATCCGAACCTTGAAGTGATTGTAAAAGCATATAATAGCGGAACCAGTTTTCATCGTTTCTACGGAATGGATAAAAAACCCGTTCGAGAAACTCACCCCTTCTGGCCGGGCCTAAAAGTTGGAAAAGAAGAACCATACGGAGGGGTAAAGGTTCGCTTTGATTGGAGAAATCCTTTTTGGAACCCCGACAAAGTAAAAGAAATCAGGGAGAAGAACCCACATTTCCCGGAGCAGGTTTTTCTCTGGGAGGATGCAATTCGAAAAGATATTATGATGAGAGATGAAACATTGGGAGAAGATTTTGCATCAGATATTATTGATATCAAACAGGCCAAGAAGACAGCTCTCAGAACGTATGCTATTTTGCAAAGATATCTGGCGAAATGTAATATAGTAATTTACGATCTCTGCTTATTCATTACTTCAGATGGAAAAACAGTTTACGGTGAAATTAACCAGGACTGCGGAAGGTTTCGCCATCTCGATTATGGTTCTCTGGATAAGGATGTCTGGAGAAGCGGAGGTTCAACAGGAGACGTTCTAAAAAAATGGGAACTACTTGCAGAAATGATAGAACCAAAACAAATGCAGTAACTACTGTATATTGTCTATATAATTTTTAAATGGGTACATGAGCATTCCGGAAATAAAAAACCTATGATCTCCTATCAAGCAGAACCTTTTATTGATTCCATACTGAGCCAAAATGGCTTGAATTTACAGCATGTCTTTGAACTTAAGGATTTACCGGAAGATATACTAAAACCTATTGTTTCTATAGTTGATGAAGAATATCAATATAAGCAAGTCATTGTATTTGGCCATGGTGGGCGTAAAATGTGGGAATCGGTTCTATCCTTAAACTCGAAAAGTGAAGATCCGATAGATGATTTTTCCGTTCAACAGGTGACGGAATACTTCCATACACATTTTCCGGGACTGCATTTTCAGTTCCTATATCCGGGTAGTACCGATATACCCCTGCAAAAGATTGGCCAATTAGCCGGCTGGCATCATGATTCACCTTTTCGCATTGGAATAAACGAAACCTATGGTAGCTGGTTTGCCTATCGAGTGGCTGTAATTGCCACCAGTAATTTTCCTGTGACTTCCAAAGTACATTCAAATAGTCCCTGTATATCTTGTGAGACAAAGTCCTGTGTAAGTGCCTGTCCCTCCGGTGCGGTGAAAGATAGTGAATATCAACTTGAGCTTTGTCTCAGTTATCGTAAACAGGAAAATTCTCTTTGTATGGATCGTTGTCTTTCCAGAATGGCCTGCCCTGTAGCCAAAGAACATAAATACACTCTACAACAGATTCAATACCATTATTCGCTTTCTTTAAGAACTATTTCCCTGTTTCCCCAACCGAAGGATTAACCCTCCGGTAAACCCCTCCCTCAAATTTGTCTGCCTGCAAAAGCCCGGGGAGTCCAATCTGCCGGATTGAAATCCGGATTATGGATGATTTCATGAAAGAGGGCTCAAGATATTTCTGGGGTTCAAGACCGCAAAGAGCCGCATTGATTACAAGAGTATAAAAACCCGCACTGGCTTTCGCTCCTCTCGGAGAACCTGAGACAATATTATCCATACCTGATAAATGGGCGTTATAGGAAGCTCAGTCATCTGTTATAATAGCTCCTCTAAAATCCTTATATCCTATACAGATGAAGTGAATCACAGAACTTTTGAATAATAATATAGGAAAGGCTTACAGGCTTACTTTAAACACATCTTGGAGAAGATAGATTTCATCCTTAGCTGCAAAGGATTAGACAAGCAAATGCGGATGCAAAAGGAAAAATTTCTGAAGTAAAAAAGCTTATGGATACCTGTGAGAAGTATCTACCGGTTTCTAAGGATAAGGAAGAGAAATTTTAAAAGAAGAGCATCAGTTTAAGGGGTGCAGTCCAAGTTTATTTTTAATGATTTATTCCGTAGAACTGGTGCTATAGTTATATCTTCTTCACGGAGAGGAGAATATAGTCTTGAATTTGATAAGTTGCAAAATGGAATATTTACTGAAAAAATTATCGAAGCACTGACTACAAAAAAAGCTCAATCCGGTATCTCATCTACATATTCACTAAAATCACCTTCATAATCGGGGAGAAGTGGATGGGTAAATTTCTGGTAGATGCTCTGCTCTCTGTGAGAAGATTTACCTTTCTCAAAAATGTATAGCTTTTTAGAAAAAGGACAGACAACAACACCAATATCAGTTCCGAACCGGATCCATACATGTTGCATTTTCCATAGAGCGGGCTTCAGGCCATATTTGGAAGAAACTATTTCAATACTCAAAGTAGGTGCTATTTTAATTTTACCGGTGCCCCATGACTTCTGCTCCTTTTCACTTGCTTTTTCAAAACTAATATAAGAAACATCCGGGATTCTTTTTTCCAGAACTTTTGTTTCTTCATTATAAAACTCAAATTCAGACTGATCGGAACGCACCCTGCCGAGCTTTGTCTTTTTAGTCCAGATATAAAGAGATGCACCAATTGCCATTGTGATTAAACCAATTACACTTCCAAAACCCATCTTTATTCGTATCGCCTCCCCTACCTGTTCAAACCTAAACCGGTGGTCATTGGTTTCATATAGCTCATCAAAACTCTCCGATGGAAAAAAGCCCTCAGGAAACTTCAGATCGATGTATTTATGGCTCGCAAATTCCGGAATTTTTGGCTTTATAATCACACCATTTTCCCTTACAAAATCTATGATTAAGTCATGGTTTAGAATTTGAAGGTTTTTGATTACTTCATCTGTAATCCTATATTGCCGGGGAATTTGCAGCTCAACACTATCTGTTTCCATAACAGAACAAACTTTGATACTATGCGGATTTATAATCAACCTTTTTCTTTCTCGTAATGCATAAAGACGCTTTCTTTTTCTATAATTCCATATTTTTTTGCTAACTCCAAAACTCGTTCTTCAGGCACAGAATTTCTGTTTTTTTTACCGCTAAAAATCCTAGAAGAAAAAGAAGATACATATATTTTAGAAGTAAATACCTGGAGATATAGAGAGTTTTATAATGCAATCATTAATTATAAGCACAACTGTCGCCTAATTTCTCCGAAAGAAAGAGTTGAAGAATTTGTGAATCATTTACAGCAAACGCTTTCTGTGTATATATAAACCCCCTTTCCTTTACCGGGCATCTCTACTTCAATTTGGTTGTTTATAGCTACCCGTTTCGGGAAATTATAGGAAGAAAGTAAACTTCACTTCTCCTGTATAGGATTCGAGAATAGAACCACCTATGATTCCTTATCAAGCAGAACCTTTTATTGATTCCATACTGAGCCAAAATGGATTGAATTTACAGCATGTATTTGAACTTAAGGACTTACCGGAAGATATACTAAAACCTATTGTTTCTATAGTTGATGAAGAACATCAATATAAGCAAGTCATTGTATTTGCCCATGGTGGGCGTAATCGGGGTGAGGAATGAGGGGTGGAACTATTACTAATCCAGTTTCCGGCTACTGGAAAAAGACAGTCCTGAAATACACTTGACGAAGGACCTTGAAATTCATATAATAGAACTACCCAGGTTCAAAGGGAATCTTGAAACCCTTGAGACAGAACTGGAAAACTGGGTATACCTTTTACGAGAAGCGGGACAGCTAAAGGAAAGAGAGATGAGCGATTTAAAAATCAAAAACCCTGTAATTCGAGAGGCTGTTGAAGCTCTTCAGGATATTTCTCTGGACAACAAGACCCGGAATTACTATGAAATGCGCCTGAAAGCCGCTCGTGATTATGAGGCTATGAAAGACTATGCTTATAAAGAGGGGAGGAAGAGCGGTTTTGAAGCAGGAATTGAAGAGGGAATAGAAAAAGGAATAGAAAAAGGAATACAACAGGAACGCCTTCTGGCAGAGAAAAAAATTGAGAAAGAGCGAAAACGCGCAGAAAGAGCCGAGCATAAAGGTAAACTCAGGACTGCGATCAATTTAAAGAAAATGAATCTTTCCATTCAGGCCATTTCCACTGCTACCGAACTCCGGGAAGCCTATTTGGAAAAGTTTTTTAAAAAAGTGGCCAGCGATTAGCCTATTAGCTGTCAGCTAAACAGCGGTTAGCTTTTTACCTAAGCCCCTCTTTCCCCCTTCCCTAATTCGTTCTCTCGCTTCGCTCATTCACAGGGCAGGGGGAGGTCTTATTTGGTGGGCTATGTTGTTTTGATACTATGCCGATCTATCCCTTTCCTGGTTACTGTGGTTCGGCTCCGCTCACCAACCACTGTCGAAGTACGGAGAGGGATGTGGTTAGGTGGATCTTTCTAATTCTGAAAGATAGGGAGAGGTACAGAGCCGCCACGGACGGCGGCCCGGAGAGACTGTGTGAAAAGTGAGCAAAAAAAACCTGTAGATATTGACGAACTCGGTTCTTACTAAAAAAACTAAAAACCAATCATTCCAAATTGGTTTTTAGTAAATAAATTTACTATAAGTCATAAAAGAGAGAAAATTCATTGCTATCCATCAAATAAAAATCTATTATTCCTACTATTTTGCATTTACAGCATCTATAAAAGCCCTTATTCCCAGAATATTTATGACTCTTTTAAAATTATAAGCAAAACATATGAAACTAAATTCGGCCTGAACGCTTCTAATTCCTTTTTGTATAAAGTAAGTGAACCCCAAATTTCTCTTTATAGTGCCAAATGGGTGTTCCACAATCTCCTTACGTTTACGAATTAGCTTTTTATTTTCCTCGTTCCCCATCTCTTTTTTAAAATCATCCATTGTCTCTCGGTTTATCGAGACCCGAATAGTTCGTCCAGTTTTACTATTGGTACATTTTGCTCTATGAAAACAATCTTTACATTCCTTACATTTATACTCATTTACATAAATCCCGTATGACGTCTGTCTTGGATTTTCATTTTGTCTATTTAATTCTTTTCCTGCCGGACATACGTATATATCCCGCTCTTTATCATAAACAAAATCCTGGATTTCATATCCTTTTGCAGGAAGTTTATCAGGATTACTTTTACATTCACGCTTATTATTACTATCCAGTGCAGATTTGGTATCTGGTACTATAATATTTATCCCCGATTTATCTTTATTATTCATTATTTCTTTTTCACTAAAATATCCGGAATCCATTACTGCATTTGTCTCATTTTCTATTTTAAGTTCTTCTTTTATCGACTGGACTTTTTCAATCATAGGAGTCATTTGTTCCAGGTCATTTGACTTTTGCGATACATCATTTGCAATAATCAACTTATTTGTATTATCCACTGCAGTTTGGGCATTATATCCAGGACGAATTTTTCCTTTGTCACTTTGAAATCTTGAATCTGTGTCGTTAGCAAAATAGACCTGTAGTTCCGGGTCGTTTTCAAATAATTCCCGAATCCCTTTCACTTTATCATTGTATTTCGTTAGTCTTTTTAGTTTATTTAATACATCCCTGGCTTCATCTCCATCTTTAAGATTTAGTTCATTTGCTTCGGAAATATCATTCAATTCTAATTCCTCCAAATATTCCTGTATTTTGGATTTTATATTTTGCTCGATATTTTCAATACGCTCTCTTTTAAATACATTATTTTGTCCGTTCTGTGCTCTTAGCTTCGTTCCATCAATTCCAACTATTGAAAGAGTTAGTAGATTCATTTTCTTGCAAAAGAATAAAAACTCTTTGAAGATATTTTTTATTCCATCTTTATTATTTTTTCGAAAATCAGCTATTGTCTTAAAATCCGGGGCGAGATTCTTTGTTAACCACCTAAGTTCCTGGTTTCTATTACATTCCTTCTCTAATTTTCTGCTACTTCGGATTCGTTCTATATATCCGTATAAATATATTTTTAGTAAATCATGTGGATTATATGGTGGTTTACCTGTTTCTAACTTTGGAATTTTAAAACCTAATTTTTTAAGATCGAGATTATCAACATAGGCATCAATAACCCTTACCGGACTATCTTCTTTTATGACGTTATCCAAACATTCACTGTATAATACTATCTGTTCTCGAGAAGTTCCTTGTATATAATTCATAGCTGCACCTATAACTCTTTATCGTTATAAGGAAATTTTCTATATACATTACATTCCTGACAAACAAAAAATATTCAATAACGAGACTTTTCACACAGTCTGGGAGCGCACGAACACACGGACGTGTGAGTAGCGGGTTTCTTTTCTTTTTGCCCCTGCCTTTTTCTTTACTTTACATAAAGAAAAGAAAAAGCAGGAAACCAAGTTTTACAAGTATTGGAAGCTTTGCTTCGATACTAAATTTCATATAACTTATGCCTCAAACCCGGATACCCATTCGGGCTTTAGCTTAATCAAAAAAAAAGTTCCCAGTACAAGGAGTTTCTCTTTAAATACAAACAATTACTTGTTCGCTTGCTTTCCTAAAAACATGAGTATTTAAGGTTATGGTTGTTTGAAATTTTAAGTATTTAAAATATTGAACTTGTTTTCGTATATAGTAGAGGGTTTATATCATGATAACAGAATATTTCTGCTATAGTCTCGAAAACAAAAAAGTGTACCCTTTTTTAGTTCCAAAAAGGGGGGAGGTTAGAAGTTTTTTGAAAAATTCTACTAAACAAATACCCGGCAAAATAGGTAAAAAAAGGCCGTTTTTCGCTATAACAGAGGGCAAAAAAAGTGTACCCTATTTTCGGGTCAAAAAAGGGTTAGGGTACACTTTGACACAAAAATTTGTGCTTGATACTATATTCAGAGTATTGTACAATGGCTCCATGCCACGATGCTGTGGAAATGGATAATCGGACTCGTAGAGTGTTGAAACTATAATCTACCTTGTTACCAAATAAGTCATCCATATTTTTGTGGAAATGGATAATCGGACTCGTAGAGTGTTGAAACGCAATTATCGTGCCAATTTTGTGATTGACAAAAAACTTTGTGGAAATGGATAATCGGACTCGTAGAGTGTTGAAACTCAACTATCGAAGGGTACAAACTCGATATTATATACTTGTGGAAATGGATAATCGGACTCGTAGAGTGTTGAAACATTAGCAAAGAGGCATATAAGGAGTTTAAAGAATATGCCGTGGAAATGGATAATCGGACTCGTAGTTAGGAATTAGGAATTTTACTTGGAAGCATGGCTTTCCAAAAGGAAAACATGCTCTGGAACTATTACTAATCCCTAATATCTAAATACTAATCACTGAAAAGGAGGCTTTTTTTATTTAGAAAGGCTCTGCAACAACTAAGCCGCTGGGCCACCCTATTGAGCGGTTGCTGAGTGAAATTTATTGCTTTTGCAATAAATTTAGTATCGAAGCACGCTCAGCAATCGATAGTATAGACTTGAAAAAAAAGGGCGCCGCCCTGAGCAAGCCAACGGCGCGTCGAAGGGTAGATTATTTATTTTATTTTCTGTTTTTCAAGGATTCCGGGTTTCGCCTGTCATGCCAGACGGCAACTATCGAAATCAGGGTTTCTTTGAGAACATAGTAGAGGGAGAAAGGAAAACGCTTCAATTTTGTTTTCTTCACAGTAGGAGATGCATTGCTATGCGTTTCTACAGTGCTCTCTCCCCTCTTTTTTCCCAGCTTTTCGGCTGCATCAAAAACCTCGTTAGCAAATTCTAAGCCCAAACCTTCTCTCTGTTTCTCATACCAGAGATAGGAATCTTCCAGGTCTTTCTTGGCTTCCGGTTCAAACCGGTAAGTCTCTTCCTTTTTGTCTTCATTTTCCATGAGAAACCCCCTGAAGACTCCCATTCAAATCCCTTTCTACTTCTTCCCTTGTAAAACCGGGATGAGGGTTTTCTTCCATACGCTTGAGGCGGATTTCCAGTTCTGTCTCACGTTCTTCTTCATTTACGTTAGGTTCATCCTCGAAAACCACGACAACGGTGTAGGTTCCGGGTTCTATGGCCTGCGGTAGCTTGGTGGTAAGGGTTCCATCCTCGCCGACCGTGGCTTCTACTTCGTAGTGTTGCATAACAATGCTCCTTGTAAATCTCCAAGCCTCCCAACTGGCAAAGTGCTTGACGCTGCACTTATTCAGGTGAAATGCTTGGGTTGGTGATATGACTATCTTTATATTCGCTACACATACGGTAAAGATAAAAATTGATCGTTATACGAATTTTTATGAAAAAAGAACAATATAAAGAGCTGTTTTCCCATCTGGGGGTAACACAAAGAGGTTTTTCAAGAGAATTTAATATTCCCCCCTCTACTTTGAGCGAAACCGTAAACGGAAAAATAAAATCTTTACCCGCTGAGGTTGTTTACAGGCTCCATAGAGAAAAGGGAATTAATCTCGATTGGCTAATGAAGGGAGAGGGCGAGATGATTGAATGGAAAAATACTGAGTCCTTAACCGTTGAAGAAATTGAACTATTTCAAGAAGTTCGGAAAGATCCAAAGCTTTTAGATACATTAAAAGATATTATTAAGGCATTGAAAGAAAAATATAAGTAATCCTCTTCCTGCGTCATTTTTACCTTCTCACTTTTTTTAGTTGCAATTTAGCCTTATTTGTTATTTGCTATGATTTTGAAAGATTATGGCAGATAAAACGGTATTTCTAATAATTACAAAGCAAAGAAAGTAGAATTTATCTATATACTCTTTCAAGGAATGCTAAAAATCGAAGGACAATGCAGCAATGAGTATAAATTATACACAAGAGCAAAAATCAGCAATAGAAACATTAGATGAGCACCTGCAAATCATTGCTTGTGCAGGTTCTGGAAAAACCGGAGTTGTAACAGAACGAATTGTTAGCATTCTTAAGAAAAAACAAGATATAAAACCAGGTAATATTGTTGCCTTTACATTTACAGAAAAAGCTGCCGGTGAATTAAAAGATAGAATTTATAAACGAGTTAAATCTACTTTTGGAGAAGATTATCTGGGAATGGCTGAAATGTATATAGGTACAATTCATGGTTTCTGTTTAAATTTGCTTCAAGACCATTACGCTGAATATAACAAATATCAAGTTTTGAACGAAGTTCGAACAAAATTGTTTATTGATAAAAATGCTTCTAAATTTGGTTTTACAAAACTAAAAAGTTCAACAGGTAAATTCATGAAGCCTTACCTGGATACAAATATTTTTATAAGCCTCATGTCTATCTTACGCGAAAGTGATATTGAAGAGCACACACTTCCGGAAGAATTTAAAGAAATACTCATCAATTATAACAAAACATTTGAATCAAAATTTTATTTAGATTTTACAATGATAATGGAAAAAGCAATCTATCATTTAAAAAACGATTCAGCCTTACAAAAGAAAGTAAAGCATAGAGTAAAATATTTAACTGTAGATGAGTATCAAGATATTAACCCAATACAGGAAAAACTTATTAGAATTCTTTATGATTTGGGAGCCAATATTTGTGTTGTTGGGGATGATGATCAAACCATTTATCAATGGAGAGGAAGTGAAATTAAAAATATACTCACTTTTAAAGAGAGATATAACAAACCAAAAGCTATTTATTTGGTAGATAACTTTAGAAGTTCTTCTGCTATAATAGATATTGCGAAACGTGTTATTAATAAAAATGCAGAAAGAATGCCAAAAGAGATGAAGTATAAAAACCAAGAATTTAAGTATTCTGAAGCAGACACTGTTTATAAAGAATTTGAATCGGATGTGCAAGAATTCGGTTTTATTGCAGATAGGATAATAGAATTAAAGAAAGCCGGAATGAACTATTCTGATATGGCTATCCTCATTCGTATAAAAAAAATAGGTGCCTCTCTTATTCAAACACTGGATATGTTAAGTATTCCCTATGTAATTGAAGGTGTTAATGAACTTTTTGATACTACTGAAGTTAAAGCCTGTGTAGGCA
Source organism: Leptospiraceae bacterium (assembly GCA_024233835.1). Lineage (NCBI taxonomy): Bacteria > Pseudomonadati > Spirochaetota > Leptospiria > Leptospirales > Leptospiraceae > Leptospiraceae bacterium. The sequence goes on along the minus strand of JACKPC010000005.1, from coordinate 213,360 downwards.
TATATCACTTTTTAGAAAAGAAGATTGAAAGAAGTGATTTAATTAATCTCTGGTTGTCTTTACAACCTAAATATAAAAAACTAAACAATGAAAAACTTATTGAGGCTATCGATAAATTAGAAAAAATTGAAATTACGAAAGATGCTCATTACTATTCTTTCAACCTACAACAAATATTTCATGATTTCATTGATGATTTAGAATTAAAAGAAGAGGAGAATGAGAAAGAACCAGAACTGGAAATTATTTTATATAATCTCGGAAAGTTCAGTCAGGTTATTGATGATTTTGAATCTATAAATTACATGTCAAGACCCACGGATAAGTTGAAATATTTTAATAAGTTCTTAGAATATACAGCAGAAAGTTACTACCCGGAAGGTCATTTACAAAATGTTTATTTACGTCCTGATGCAGTGAGAATCATGACTGTTCACCAATCAAAAGGACTGGAATTTCCGGTTGTATTTGTTCCTACACTCACTAAAAACTATTTTCCCATAGCAAAACATGGTGGTCTTTCTGTCTGGCATTTCTTAGATAGAAGTTTAGTGAAAAATCAGGAGAGATATGAATCCGGGAATTTGGAGGATGAAAGGAGATTATTTTATGTTGCAGTTACCAGAGCAAAGAAATTTCTTTTCTTGACCAGAGCCATTTATGGAGATAAAAGAAAATCCAGAGAAGTTTCTACCTTCCTTATTGAAGCAAAAAAATCGGCTTACCTTCTTGAATATGATAATAGAATGAATTACAAGGCAAGAACTGACCTGGTTAATTTAAAACTTGAACCACCAGAAATTGTTTTAAACTTTTCCGTATTGAGTGATTTTTACCACTGCCCTTATCGCTATAAAATGACTTATTTTTATGGTTTTGTTCAACCACTTTCACCACGATTAGGTTATGGACGTTCTTTACATGATATTGTTATGAAAATTCATCGTACCTATGAAGCAGAAGGTGAAGTCAATAAAAAAGAATTACCAGAAATGATTGAGGGAAACTTTTATTTGCCCTATGCAGATCCTCTCATTAACAAAAACCTAAAGGAAAAAGCTATAAAATCAATTAATGGGTACTATGATGAAAACTATAATGACTTTTCAAAAATTCTTTTTTCTGAAAAAGAAATTGAAATAGATTTTGCTAATCGAATTCGAGTCACTGGAAGAATGGATTTAGTGAAAAGACAGGACTTAGATGGTGAAAGAACTTTTATTGTGGATTTCAAAACAGCCGATAGGGAAGCTTATTTGCATGTGAATGAGGAGCAATTAAAAATTTATGCATTAGGTTATCAAAAACTCAGTGGAGAAAAAGCAGATTATATTGAGTTTTATAATCTTGATAATAATGATAGGGATCCAAAACGTTTAAGCAATGAAGAAATGCTTCATACTGAGAAGCTAATTGTAGATGCTGCTAATGAAATTCGTTCAGATCATCTTCCAAAAACCTGTTCAAAAGAAAAATGCTCAAAATGTTATATGTCGCATTTATGTTTACATAAAATTTTGAAGTCCAAATATGAATTCAAAAAACAAAAGGCAAATTAAATTATGTCCGAAAAATTATTAGAGTTTAAAAAAGTTTTAGAAGAAATCTTTGAAATGGATAAGTCCGATTTAGACTTTGGGATTTATAGAATTATTAATCAAAAACGGGAACAAGTTAATGAATTTTTAGATAAAGATTTACTCCCCCAGGTTAAAGAAGAATTAAAGACTTTTCAAGCTAAAGAAATAAGCAAAGAAGAAAACGAAATATTCTCTCATCTGGCAACGTTCTTTCGCAGATACTATGAAGGTGGAGATTTCATTTCAAAACGTCGCTATAAAGAAGGTGTATATGCTATTCCCTACGAAGGGGAAGAAGTAAAACTTTATTGGGCAAATCATGATCAATATTATATTAAAACTTCAGAAAATTTAACTAATTTTGCTTTTAAACTTTCCTCCGGTAAGCGGATTCATTTTCGCATTGTTGACGGAGAAATGAATAAGGATAATAACAAAACCGAACAGGGAAAAGACAGACTTTTTGTTCTCGATAAAAAAAATCCTCTCAACATAGAGGAAGAGGATATTTATATTAACTTTATTTACCAGCTTGCAGAAAAAAAAGAAAAGCAAACTGATCTAAATAAAGAAGCTGCTAAGAAAATTCTTAAACTAAAAGAAATAAAAGAATATGAAGAAGAACTTTCTAAATACTTTCCTACTGAAAAAAATAAGACTCGAACTCTTTTAGAAAAACAATTGAATGAGTTTACTTCAAGGTATTCATTTGATTATTTCATTCATAAAGACCTGGGTGGATTTCTGAGAAGGGAACTTGATTTTTACATCAAAAATGAAGTCATGTTTCTGGATGATCTGGATACGGAAAATGAAATTCCAGCAGAGAACTATTTAGTAAAAATTAAAATTATAAAAAGAATTGGCTATAAAATTATTAGTTTCTTGGAGCAGTTAGAGAACTTCCAGAAGAAACTCTGGTTAAAAAAGAAGTTCGTTGTAGAAACGAATTATTGCATAACATTAAATCAGATTCTGGAAGAATACCATAGTGAAATTTTAAGTAATAAAGCACAGATTGAAGAATGGAAAAAACTTGGTTTTATAGAAGATAATAAAAAACCAAAAGCCTTACCCAATCTTGTTGTGGATACAAAGTTCTTATCAAAAGAACTGAAAGAAAAGATTTTACAAACCATAGAAAATTTAGATGAAAAAACCAATGGAACTCTCATTCACTCTGAAAACTTTCAAGCATTGAGTTTATTACAGGAAAGATATAAAGAACAGATTAATTGTATTCATATAGATCCACCTTATAATACAGCAACAAGTGGATTTTTGTATAAAAACAATTACCAACATTCAAGTTGGCTGACAATGAAACTAAATGTGTCAAAAAAAGCTGCTAATTTATTAAATGAATATTCTATAGCTGTAACCCATATCGATGAAAATGAAGTTGAACGACTAAATTTGCTCTATGATTCTATTGGACTGTCTAATTCTGGCACATTAATTTGGGATAAAGGTATGCCCAATTCTGGATCTAAAGGAATAGCGAATCAGCATGAATATGTTTTATTTCGAGATAAAGGAAATCATCAAATAAGAGTCGAAAAAAAAAATATTGATGTAATAAATAAAAAAATCCAAGAGCTAATAAAAATAAATAAAGATATAAATAAGGAAGTTATAAGTTCTTTTAGAAAATGGTTAAAATCTCAACCAAACTTTTCTAAATCAGAGTATACTTATGATCAATTTGATGAAACAGGGAAGGCATTTCGCTCTGATAATATGAGTGCAACTGACAAGCGCCAAAATAAAAAGTTCCATATTCCAATAAAACATCCTATAACAGCTGAAGACTGTCCTGTCCCGAGTAATGGATGGAGATATACTCCAGAATCAATAGAAAGTCTTTTAAAAGAAAATCTTATTTTATTTGGTAGTGATCACTTAACTATGCCACGAAAAAAAACATATCTTGAATCTACATCAGATAGTCAGATGCCTTCAATTTATAAAAGTGGCTTTAGAGGTAAAAATACTTTAGATGCCCTAAACTTAGAATTTCCATTTGCTCACTCTATAGAGTTTTATAATTATATTTTAGACGCATGCTCAAATAAAGAATATGCAATCCTCGACTACTTTGCTGGCTCAGGTACCACCGGTCATGCAGTGATAAATCTGAACAGGGAAGATGGAGGAAATCGAAAATACATCCTCGTTGAAATGGGAGAATATTTTGATACTGTATTAAAACCCAGAATTCAAAAAGTAATTTTTGCTCCTAAATGGAAGAATGGAAAACCGGTTATAGAGGATGATTCAGAAAAACTTATAAAAGATTCTAACCAATCTAAAGAAGAAGGCCATATTTTTAAATACATGCGTCTTGAGTCTTATGAGGATACTTTAAATAACCTTGATTTAAAAGATACAGGATTATTTGGTTCTTCTTCTCGTGAAGAAAGAGAAGAATACATGCTAAAGTATTTACTCGATTTGGAAACAAAAGATAGTTCCTCTCTACTAAAAATAAATGGTTTTTATAATCCATTCAATTACAAAATGAAAATCATTAAAAACAACGAAATCCGGGAAGAAGTTATCGATCTTGTGGAAACCTTTAATTATCTCATAGGACTAAAAGTAGAAAAAATTTATCCAAAAGAAACCCTTACTGCTATATCTGAGAAAGATAACAAAACCAGTATTGAGTTTACCTATCAAATAATCACAGGAAGAACGCTACAGAATGAAAAAGTATTCATAGTATGGCGGACAATTCCCGGAGAACCAATTCCCTGTGATACTACATTAAAAGAGTATTTAAGTAAAAATTTTAAATTAAAAGATTTTGATAAAATATTTATAAATGGTGACACCACAATAAACGGAGCATTACTTACGGAAGAATATTTTAAGAAAGAAATGTTTAATGTACAGGATGTTTAAGGGATACTTTAGCAATTAACAAATAATGGAAATGGTTGAATATAAAAATCGTTTTTCTAAAAATAGAAATAATCCAGAAGTTATTAAAGAAATATATAATGATATTTCTAACTTAAGTTTTAGCGAAGTTGTTGAGTTTATAAAAGTCACAAACTGTTATAATTCAAAACTATTTTGGGAATCTGAAATTTTGAAAAATCACCCATCGATATTTACATCTGAAATATCAGATCAGTTACTGTCTTACTTCTTTTATAGAAAAGAGCCATTCAATTCGATTTCTCATGTTTTGCCTAAAGAAGCTAAAGGAAAATATATCTACTTTTTTAAAATTTCAAAATCATTCTTAAATGAATCGTTTTCTCAACTTGCAAAAGAAGTTTCAAATATTTCTTATGAAGAATATCAGAAATTTAATTATATAATTGATTTAAAAAATAATTGGAATTCTAAATTAGAGTATTATAAGACAATAGTATCCAGCTTCAAAAAAGAGGACTTGTTAATTCATGTAGTTTCTCTTTTTGAAAAACATAAGAGAGTAACTGCTTTTCCAAATAGTTCGTTTGTAAACTATCAAGCTATTACTGCAAATCTATTGAGTGGTTTCAACTTTTTACTATCAAATCTAAAACCAGAAACAAGTATTTATTCATCTTTAGAAAGCATTATAGAGAAGTATAAAAAGGAAATGCCCCCTTTAAATCCACCGGAAGGATTTGTAAAGCAGATCTATCTTCCTAAAGAATCAATTTCTGATGAAAAAAAAATTATACGAGAAGCAATTGATTTCTTCATATTGTATAAAATAATAGATTATAGAATAGATTTATATTGCTCCGGTTATTGTAATTTAGACGTATACCATCAAAGTTTAATTCCTACTAAATCTGTTTTAAATCATCAGATTAATGATAAGAAAGCTCATTTTTCCGAAGTATACTTTTATAATAGAGCAATAAGTTCCTGGGAATTTAAAAAGGAAAAAAATAAAAACTTTCTTATAAGTAATACACCCCTTGTAGGTAAAATTGCGAGTAAAGAATATTTAAAATTTTTAGGTATTCCTTTTGAATTAAATTATAATCAGGAAAAGATAGATTTAAGAGATGTATTAAACGTTTTATATGAATTTTCTTATAATTTAATGCCTGAAGGAAGAATTTTTTTTTTAGATGAAACTAATCCAGAAGAAGTATCCTTATTACCACAAGTTCAAAAGCCTAAAGATTTCTTAAAGTATTTTCAGCCAGATTATATGTACATATCTACATATGAAAGTTTCATTGACAAATCAATAGGTTATTTTAAAAAAGATAACTATAATAAGAAATATTTAGAAACAATTATAGATTTTTTAATAACAGACTTAAATAATAGTGATTTAAAAAATATTGATATATCTCTATCTCCTTTTGTAAAAATTGGAGAAAACATCTTTTGGTTAAGTACCCTGTATCGTGATTTAAACTGGGGGAATTTTATATATCGAAAGATTGTTAATGAAAGACTTTTAAAACATATTGAGCAATCTCTAAACATTGAAACTTATGTAGCAAATCAATTTTTAAATAATGGATTCATTGCTATTTCTAATTTCGAATTTAAAATTAATAATAAAGAAGGAGAAATTGATGTAGTAGTATGTTCAGATAATAAAATATTAATGTTCGAACTTAAACTTACCTATGTAACTCAAGATATAGATAGAAACTCCTACTACAACTTTTCTAACTTTGAAATGAAAGCCACCGAACAGCTAGACAAAATTAAAGAATATATGGAAAATAATCCTCAAGAACTTTTTCATAAACTTGGTATTGAAAATAAAGAGTACGAAATAGAGTATTTTATCTTATCCAATATTTTTTATTTTGATGATATTTTTATAAGTTCAAAATATTTAAAAATTAGTTTATTTGAGTTAATGATAATTTTGAATAATGATTTATTTAGTATGTTGAATGTTACTACACAGTTAAGAACCAAAGATATAATGATTCCTGATTATGTTTCCCAGAAATACCATAATAGAAATAATCCATTTATAAATGAAACTGATTTTGATGTAAGTAAAGAAGCCTGCGATCTTTCTAATGGAAAAGGAAGATGCGATATACATGATATATTGAATGCCATTAAAGAAAATAAAGTATGGCAACATTTAGATAAAGTATATAATGAAAAATTTGGACCCATTCCCTTAGTAGAATGGAGTGACACTTATAAATTTTTAAGATTATAACTAATCATTACAAGGATTAAAAATGCCTAAGTCTAAAAAGAAAAAAAATGATTCTCAACAAACACTCATTGAAATAGAAGAAAAACCCTTCGGAGCAAAACTTGTATTACTCAATTATATTTGTTCATTATTTGGTTCAAATAGCTTTAAAGATTTATCTCAAGGGTTTAATAAAAAATGGAGTTTTCAAGAAGATGAATTAGTTGAGGAAAAAGTATTAGAAGCTTTAAAAAGCAAACTTGTGCAAATAGCCCCCATCAATTTGGATGATCTTATTCGTTATGACTATAATATTAACAAATACACGTTGGAGATAAAATCTCAAAGAGAAGGTTTTGTTGGTTGGAAATACTTTCAATATATTGCACTACTTTTTACTGAAATCTATCTCGACCTTTATATGAAAAATGAATCAGAACTTTTAAGAAATCTTCAAGAGTTTCAAGAAGGTTTTAATGAAAGGCTATTGTCAAAAGAAAGAATAAAAGTTTATGAAAAAGCAGATCTTAATAAATTAGCTTTTTGGAATGCTACAGGTTCCGGAAAAACTTTAATAATGCATGTAAATATAAAACAATATCAGCATTATCACGAAAAATACAATAGAAAGAAATTAGACCATATCTTATTACTCACTCCAAATGCAGCTTTATCAGAACAACATCTTCAAGAGTTACACCTTTCCGGTATCCCTGCTGAACTCTTTAAAATAGATGGAAATAGAAGTTTATCAAATTATGTTGAAGTATTAGACATTTACAAATTAGAAGAAACAAAAGGGCCAACAACTATTGCAGTAGAGTCTTTAGAAGGGTATAATCTTGTGTTAGTGGATGAAGGACATAGAGGTTCTTCCGGTGATAAATGGATGAAAATGAGAGATAAAATTTCAATAAACGGTTTCTCGTTTGAATACTCTGCAACTTTTGGACAGGCCATTGGAAAAAATACAGACTTATATAATCAATATGCAAAGTGCATTCTGTTTGACTATTCTTATCAATATTTTTATTCCGATGGGTATGGAAAAGATTTTCGTATTTTAAATATGCAGGAGAAATCAACAGAAGAAAAAGTATACCAATACTTAACTGCATGTTTACTAACGTATTATGAACAAAAAATATTTTTCATCCATAATAAAGAAGAAATTAATCCCCTAAATTTAGAAAATCCGCTTTTAGTGTTTGTTGGTAGTACAGTTTTAAAAGAAGGAAAAAATAAAAATGAAAAAGATACTGTCTCCGATGTGGTTTATACGTTAAAATTTATTGAAGAAATTATAACAAATAAAAAAAGAACTATAAAAGCAATACAGACCATTTTAAGCAAAAGTACTGGAATTTTAAATTCAAAAAATGAAGATATATTTTCTAATTCATTTGTTTACTTGAAAACAAGGCAACTTTCTTATGAAGAAATATATCTTGATATGCTGGAAAAAATATTTCATTGCAAGGTATCAGAAGCAAATTTACACATTGATTCATTGAAAGGTATAAGTGGAGAAATTGGACTACGTGCTGGAGATAATGAATATTTTGGGGTAATTAATATTGGAGAAGCTTCTACATTTATTAAGTTGTGTGAGCAGCACAACATTTTAACATCTGAAAAAAGTTTTTCAACTTCTCTTTTTCAAAATATAAATCAAAAAGAATCAAAAATAAATATTTTAATAGGTTCAAAAAAGTTCACAGAAGGTTGGAACAGTTGGCGAGTCTCCTGCATGGGACTTTTGAATATTGGACAAAATGAAGGAACTCAAATTATCCAATTATTTGGGCGAGGGGTTAGATTAAAAGGTTTTAATCATTCCTTGAAGAGAACTTCTGGACTTAACATGAATGGGCTTCATCTTGAAATTCCTGCGGAAATAGATATATTAGAAACCTTAAATATTTTTGGTATTCGAGCTAATTACATACAAAAATTTAAAGAATATCTGGAAAATGAAGGACTATCTGATATAGATAGTGAAGCTGTAATTACAATTCCAGTAATTCCAAAAGATTATCCCGATAAATTTGGAGACTTGAAAATAATTGCTTTAAAAAAAGAAGCTGTATTTTCTCAAAACCGAGTCATCTACCTTGAATCTGCTAAAAAGAAGTTTAAAGAGAATTTATCAAAAAGACCGGTATATGTAAATTGGTATACAAAGTTACAAGGTTTTCAGAGTAAAGAAATAGCAGATTCAGCTGTTGCTGTTGATTTAGAAGTAAATAACTTTCAAGAACTTCATTGCTGTTTTTTAGATTTTGATAAACTCTATTTTGAATTAATAAATTATAAAAAATTAAAGAAATGGTCTAATCTTATAATAGATAAAGAGAATTTAAAAGAAATATTATTAGATAGTAGTTGGTATATTTTATATATTCCATCGTATGAATTTAATTTTCAAGTAAAAGATAAAGAAATTGTATGGCAAGAAATTGCATTACAACTTTTACAAAAGTATATTTCCAGATTTTATTATCATCATAGAGGATCTTACGAAGCAGATAAAAGAGAATATATAAAACTAAAAGATTATAAAAAGAAAACGAAGGATGAAGGTAACTTAATAAAAGAATATAAAATACGTGTTAAAGAGCGGGAAGAAGAGTTATATAATTATTTAAAAAACCTTGAATCCCAAATAGAAGAAAATAAAGCTCAGAAATTTAAAAAGGATAATTTTGAAATCATACCTATAATGTTTGATAGACATTTATACAAACCAGTATTCTATCATAATGTAGATAAAGTTCTTCTGCATATTAGTCCCTTCTCATTGCAGGAAAGTGAATATAAGTTTATGCATGATTTAGAAATATTCTATCAGCAGAAAAAAGATATTCTAAACGGTAAAGAGATTTATCTACTAAGAAATATGAGTCGTGGTCACGGTCTTGGGTTTTTTGAAGCAGGAAATTTCTATCCAGATTTCATTCTTTGGGTTATAGATAAAAAGAAGCAATATATAAACTTTATCGATCCAAAAGGTATTATTGAGATTCCTTACAATGATCCCAAAGTTCAATTTTATAAAGATATAAAAGAAATTGAACGAGAGTTAGATAATGTAAATGTTATACTCAATTCTTTTATTTTATCTATATCGAAATACTCTGATTTACGGGTAGATAAGTGGAAGTCTTTCTCACAAGAAGAAATAGAAGAATTCAATGTTTTGTTTATGGAAGAAGATTATGAAAGTCTCTATATTCAGAAAATGATAGCAAAGATTTTACCTGACTATCCATTACCCAGAATTTATAAAAAAAATACACAAGGTGAAATGAAATTCGATGAAAAAGCTAATATGGCAACCTGATCCTGTTACCCTTTATTGGGCTAAAACAACAACCTTAACTCTCATAGATCGTAATCAAGCTGATAACGATGATTATTTTTATGAAGTAATGACAAAAAGATTTAATCCAAGCTCATGGAAAAAGTATATTTTAAAACCTGATTTTCCTGAATTTGTATTTAAAGAAAATTCATTAAATTCCTGCCCATCGAATATAATGGAATGCTTCAAGAGAAAACAATATTTGGAAGGATTGGTTTTGACTGTAATCTGGGGAAATATGGTAAGAACTGCAAATAAAATTTACCAGAAAGATTTAAAAACCATTCAGGAAGAACTTGCAAAGTTACCGGAACTTATTGAAGAATCAAGTTCCATAGAAAGTTCCTGGAATGTGCTAACCCAGAAGCTGGGTTGGTCAAAAGTCATGTCTTCAAAGTATCTGCATTTTTTAACAAGAAGCATGGGATATGAACAAAACCATCCTGTAGCTATAGATAATCGGGCTATTATTGATGGACTCTGGCCTGCTCTGGTAAGACTCTTTAAAGAACAAGGTGATACAACAAGGCAACTTCCCAAGCCCTGGAATACAGATGACTCTTTTGAAACATTCAATAGGTATATGACGCTCATTAATTATTGGGCAGAGTTATGCTCTGTTCCGAATATAAGAGTTGAAGTCACATTATTTATGATGTATGTATGAAGTAAAAAAACTAAAACCAGAAGAGGAAGTCTTACAGGAAAAGGGTTTAAGGGTTGAAGGGCATTTGCTTATAGAGGTTAGGGATTAAGAATTAGTAGCTTTACTTGGGAAGCCTGACTTTCCAAAAGAAAAACAAGCTCTGGGATTACTACTAATCCCTAATATCTAAACACTAATAACTAAAAAGAAGCTTCCTGAAAAGGAGGCTTTTTTTATTTAGAAAGGCTCACCAATTACTGAGCAGCCACGGACGGCTGCCCGGAGCGCAAGAACACACGGACGTGTGAGTAGCGGGTTTCTTTTCTTTTTGCCCCGCCTTTTTCTTTACTTTACATAAAGAAAAGAAAAAGCGGGAAACCAAGTTTTACAAGTATTGGAAGCTTTGCTTAAAAGAAAAAAAGCAGATAATAAAAGAGCGGTCTAAAATGGAACGGTCACGACCGTTCCTTACATTAGCTACTATACCTCATGTATTAGAAGAAGCATTTTCTTAACCCCATGTTTCAACGTGGGGTTAAGGGGGATTTAAAAAAAAGTTCCAAAAATTATCCCAAATTTCAGAATTGAAATGCAGGCCTTTCCCCAGAAATTTTATGGAAAGAGAATCCTGTATTACTGGGCAAAGCTTTATTCCCAGCAGATAGTTCGAGGGAAAAAATATTCGGACTTAAAACCGGTTTATTCCGTTTCTTTTTTAAATTTCAAGCTTCTGGAAACAGAAAACTACCATTCCATTTTCCGGGTTCTCGAAGCAGAAGGCAGAGAAATAGCCTTGACGAAAGACCTCGAAATCCATATTTTAGAACTGAAGAAATTCCTGAATACATCCGGAACTCAGGAGTCTAATTTAGAAGATTGGATATATCTCATCCAAAAAGCCGAGAAATTAAAGGAAGAGGACGTGAAAAAGCTTAAGATCAAAAACCCCGTGATTCGTGAAGCCGTTGAAGCTCTTCAGGATATTTCTCTCGACAGAAAAACAAGAAATTACTACGAAATGCGCCTGAAAACAGAAAGAGACCACGAAGCCACTATCGAGTATGCTTTCGAGGAAGGACTCAAAAAAGGAAAGGAAGAATCACAGCACCTTGCGAGTATTCGTGAAAAAAGAGCCGAACATAAAAAAGCCCTCAGGACTGCGATAAATTTAAAGAAAGAAGGTGCTGAACTGAAATTCATTTCCCGTGTTGTTGAACTCCAGGAAGCCTATCTGGAGAAATTTTTAAGGAAATCGGTTAGGGATTCGGAGGATTAACCCTCCGGTTTGAGAAATGGCTTTTAATTATCTCTTTGCTTTTTAATAAATAAATCTAATTCTTCTTTTATAGAAGCAGAATTTATTCCCCAAGTTTTACCAATATATTTTACTGTATTTTCATAGTCTATCGTTGCATCTTCCGACCATTCAATTTTGTAAGCCACTATAAATTCTCTAATATACTATCTATTCTTTTATTTACTTCAGAGTGCGAATATAACTTACCTTCTTCTATACTTTTCATTCCTTTGGCCAGTTCTTCTCTTTCCCAATCCTGTAATTCAATGTGTTCTTCAGGTTCAAGTTGTAATAGCAATTCTTCAAGTTGCAGGAGAATTTCAACATCAACTATACGGGTAATTTTTGCTATTAACTCAACTTTCTTTGCTTCTATATTTATTTCTTGAATGGCTTCCATTACAATCTCCAGCAGGATATTTTGAAAAAGTATACATTCCGGTCTAAATACAAACTATTTAGAGTTTTTTCTTTTTAACAATTAAATTTTATATAGAAGCTTATTCTTTATTTTAAGTTAAAATTAACTATTTTTTTCCCAAACCGGAGGGTACATCCCCCGATTTGGGAAAACCCTCAGAATATGATATTTCCCAGTAATTAAGCCCGGCCTAATTTTAATTTTAGGCTTGAGGAAAAAACCCAAATTCACACAATAAGTACCAAAACTTCTAAAACGGGGACATAGAGACTATGGACAAGAAAAAAGATCACCTGCTTTATGATGATAAGGGTAACGTAATCAAAGAAAGACCCTGGATTTTCAGAACCTACGGTGGACACACCAACGCTAAATCGACCAATGAATTATTTCGTAATAACCTTTCCAAGGGTCAAACCGGTCTATCCATAGCCTTTGACCTTCCTACTCAATGCGGTTATAGTTCCGACCACGCTGTGGCGAAACCGGAAATAGGAAAAGTAGGTGTTCCCATTAATACTCTCGATGATTTTAAAATCCTCTTCGACCAGATTCCTATAGACCAGATGAACACTTCTATGACCATCAATGGTACCTCTATGTGGCTTCTTGCATTATATGTGGCTCTGGCAGAAGAAACCTCAGCTGATATTACCAAGCTACAGGGAACGACACAGAACGATATTATCAAAGAATACCTCGCCAGGGGAACCTACATTTTCCCTCCTTCTCATTCTATCCGCATCATTGTAGACATGTATGAATACGCCCTGCGGAATATTCCCAAATGGAATGCTTCGAACATCTGTTCTTATCACTTACAGGAAGCGGGAGCCACTCCGGCACAGGAGCTGGCTTTTGCCCTCGCAACCGCCATTGCCATCTTAGATGCCATTAAAGAAAGAAACTGCTTCAATGAAGAAGAGTTCGAAATGTGCGTAGGAAGGATTTCCTTCTTCGTAAACGCCGGGATTCGCTTCGTGGAAGAAATGAGTAAAATGCGTGCCTTCTCTGAAATGTGGGAAGAAATCACTCTGGATCGTTACAAGGTAAAAGAAGCCAAATACCGCCGCTTCCGTTACGGAGTGCAGGTAAACTCTCTCGGTCTTACAGAAGAACAACCGGAAAATAACGCCTGGAGAATCATCCTCGAATCCTTAGGAGTCACTCTCAGCCGTAATGCCCGTTGCCGTGCCCTTCAACTTCCGGCCTGGAACGAAGCCCTTTCCTTACCCCGTCCCTGGGATCAACAGTGGTCTCTGCGCCTGCAACAGGTTTTAGCTTATGAAACCGACCTCTTAGAATATCCCGACCTCTTCGAAGGTTCCAAAGTCATAGAAAGTAAAGTCAAGGCTCTAAAAGAAGAAGCTTATGCTGAAATCGATAAAATCCTCGAAATGGGTGGAGCCATTAAAGCGATTGAGAATGGTTATATGAAGACCCAGCTGGTGAAGTCTCAGGCAGAAAGAATGGCCAGAATCAATTCCGGAGAACTGACCATTGTAGGAAAGAATAAATGGACAGAGGGAATCACCTCTCCTCTTATGACCGACAGAGACGGTGGCATCTTCAAGGTAGACCCGAAAGCTGCTGAACTTACTCTCAGCCAGTTAGAAGAAACCAAGAAAAAACGGGATGCCAAACGGGCAGAAGCTGCACTAAAAGCTCTGGAAGAAGCTGCTAAAACCGGTAAAAACATGATGGAAGCTTCTATAGAATGTGCAAAAGCCAGAATTTCTACAGGAGAATGGGCCGATACCCTGAGAGCTGTATTCGGTGAGTACCACCCGGTAACCGGTGTAGAAGGTCAGAAGCTTTCTCTTGAAAATGATAGTGTAAAAGAAGTCAGAGCCAAGGTAGAAGCCTTTCAGAATAAGAAACAACATCGTCCTCGAATGGTTGTGGGAAAACCCGGACTGGATGGTCACTCCAATGGTGCCGAAATGATTGCGATTGCAGCCAAACACGCCGGCTTTGATGTAGTGTATTCCGGAATACGCCTGACTCCCCAGGAAATCGTTCAGAGCGCGGTAGAAGAAAACGCCGATGTCATCGGAATCTCAATACTTTCCGGCTCTCACATGGAAATCGCAAACCAGATCATGGAGGAACTGAGACACTACAAGGCTGAAAACCATATCCCGGTTGTTTTTGGTGGAATCATTCCCGAAGCCGACTATGAAGGTCTGAAGAAGGTTGGAGTTAAAGCTATTTTCACTCCTAAAGACTTCGACCTGATGAAAATTATGGGAACTATCATCGATACCATCTCGAATTAATGAACGAAGTCAGCATTCGAGAGCTTATACAGGGAGCCAAAGAGGGGGAGAAATTCCCCCTTGCAAGACTAATCTCCGAACTGGAAAAGAAAGAGGCCCTGCAATTTCGTAAAAAACTCTTTCCTATTCTTGCCGAAGAAGGTCTGAGCGATGAGACTTGTCTGACCCTGGGGATCACAGGAACCCCGGGAGCCGGAAAATCTTCTCTTATCGGGGCTCTCTGTTACTCTTTTTTAAAAGAAGCAGGAAGTAAGAAACTCGCTATTGTAGCCATCGATCCGAGTAGCCACATCAGCGGAGGTTCTATCCTCGGTGACAGAACGAGAGTCATCCTGCCTCCGAGAGAAAACCGTATTTTCTTTCGTTCTCAGGCCAGCCAATTAGAGATGGGGGGAGTAAATCCTTACACCTATCATGTCATTCGCCTTTTGCGACATCTCTTTGATTATGTAATCATTGAAACGGTCGGAATCGGCCAGAATGAAACGGAAGTAACCAATCTTGCAGACTTTTCATTTCTGGTGATGCAGCCCCTCGGTGGAGATCAGATACAATTCATGAAAAGCGGAATTATGGAAGTTCCCGATGCCTTTATTATTAATAAATGCGACGAAAAAGAACTGGCCAGTGCCAGTTATCATACCCTACTGGCTTCCCTGGAGTTTTTGCACGATACTCTGAATCAAAAAGAGGTACCCGATATTTTTTTAAGCAGTGTTACCAAAAACCTCGGTATTGAAGAATTAATGGCCTATATTCTTACTATAACACACAAGAAAAGCAGAAAAGAAGAAATGCTTCATCAACTAAAGCGCTGGATTCGCAATGAATACGGCAATTTAGGACTTAAATATTTTACTCCTTTCTACTCAAACCGGGAAAACGCTTCTTTTGAGACCCTCGAAGCGGATTTCAATAAACATTTTCTATCCTTATTCCATTCTTATTAAAAAAAAAATTGCACTATGATGGGTATTGATACATCCTCAGGTATAAACATATATAGGAGGTGCATCTCTTGAATATAAAAAAGAAAATTGAAGGGCATGCAGAAAATGTAGGAAATATGAGTCTACAGTCTAAATTTTTTATTTTTCTTTCTGTAATTATAGTGGTCATTATCGGTGCCATGTCGAGTCAGATTTTTGAATCAAATAAGGTTGGATACTACCAGGTAAAACAGGCGGCCATGACAGGTGACATTACGGTTATAAATAAGCCGGGACTATACTTCCAATTATTTGGAGATATTGTTACTTATCACGTTTCGGACATTCATTACTTTTCCAAAAGAGCAGAAGAAGGTGGAACCGGCTATGATGCAGACCCCATTACAGTTCGGTTTAATGATGGAGGTCAGGCCCAGATATCGGGTTCTTTAAAGTTTCGCCTGTCTCAGGTAGAATCAGATCAGATTACCCTGCACAGGGACTTCAAATCTTTTGCAGCAGTAAAAAAAGACTTAATTTTACAGACCATAGTCGAAGCCATGATGCAAACAGCCACTTTAATGAAAGCTGAGGAAATCTATAGTTCGAGGCGTGCAGAATTTACAGCCCTTGTGGAAGAACAGATTCGCAGGGGAATTTATGAAACTCTCCTCGAAGAAAAAGAAATTACTGACCCGGAAGGCAACAGGTTTATAGATAGAACGGTTAAAATTAAATTAGGCGAAAATGGCCAGCCGATTATTCGTAAACCCTCCCCCTTCTCCCTCTATAAAATTGAGATCCTTCAATTTGTAATCAAGGAAATTGACTTTGATAAAACCATCGATGAACTAATTGCTAAGAAAAAAGAGGCGGAACAGCAAAAAATCGTAGCCAAAGCCAAGGCAGAAAGAGCCAAACAGGACGCGATTACAGCCAAACAACAGGGAGACGCTGATGTAGCCAAAGCCAGAGCCGAGTATGAAGTAAAGAAAATTAAAGCGGTGACCGAAGCCGAGCAGCAAAGGGACGTTGCCCGACTCGAAGCTGAGCAGGCCATTGCCGAAGCCAAAGCGAAGATTGCCAGAGGGGAAGCCGAAGCCAGAGTAGCCAGACTGAAAGTTCAGGCGGGTTTAAGTCCACTCGAAAAAGCTACTATCCAAAAAGAAACAGCTATCGGCATTGCAGCTGAAATGGCGAAAATGAAGTTCCCGGAGATGATGATCCTCGGGGGAAATGGGAATAATAATATTAATCCCTTTACCGCTATCGGTCTGGAATCCCTTTTAAACCTTCAGGCAAAAATCAAAAAAGAGGCCAAAGAATAAACAAATGAATGATGGTTCCATTCACATATCCGTACAGCCCGTCTGGGGAACTGTGCGGAATATGCGCTATAAAATACGAAAGCTCCTTGAAGAGTTTGGAGTTGAGATTATCTATGCTTCCGAAATAGTAGCTTCCGAACTATTGGAGAATGCGATTAAATATGGGACCGCAGTTCCTGAGCTAAGTTCGGTTGAATTTCACTTTGAATACTCTCCTAAAGAAATTATTATAAGTGTGAGAAATGGGGTCATTGAAGAAAGTGAAAATTTTAAGATATTCAAATTGTATATTGATAACCTTATCCGCTCAGAAGAGCCTCAAACCCTTTACATTAACCGTTTAAAAGAAATTATTGAAAATCCGGAAGATGAAGGAAGCCGTCTGGGTTTATACCGAATTCCTTTTGAAACCGATTACCTGCTTTCTTATAGGGTTGAAAATAATGTCCTCGAAGTAACAGCTATCTGCAAAATACAGGATTAGAAATCAAGATTTCCTCTTCTGAGAGAAATAACCTGAAGTATATGTTCTGCCGCCTCAAGGTGCTTATTTGCTTCTTCTGCATTTTTTCCCCAGACAGTAATCCCATGGTTTTCGATTAAAAAAAATGGCACTTCAAGTGGATAACTTTTTATAAAAGTAGAAAGCTTCTCTGCAATATCTTCTACCTTACCGTAATTATACAGGCAAAGAACTCGGAAATCAGGATTCTCCCGGAAATCTCCAAACGCTTTCAGCATTTCTATATTAGGAAGAACAAATAAATCCTGGGGATGCTCTCTATCGAGGTGAATATAAAAAGCCGCAGAAGCAGGCGTATGAACGTGTAAGACCGAACCTGCCTCCTGAACTTCAGAGTATATGACCCGATGAAGAGAAGTTTCCGCACTGGGTCGTAATGTGGTTTCACTGACCTTAAAACCACTTATCAAAGAAACAGGAAGAAAATCTTCTTTTGTCAGGCAGGATTTATTTCTACCCGAAGCAGTAATCCAGACCTCTCCCTTTTCTCTATCAATGATGGAAAGATTCCCTGCTGTTGCATACATCCAGGCACGGGAATAATATTGTCTCGAATATTGAATTAACAGTTCAATCTCAGATGAAAGTTCTTCTGAGTTCATTCAGTCTATAGAATTAGGTTCGTCTACATAATTGGGAACCCAGCCACTGGTATCCGAGAAATAACGTACAGCCTTAATCCGTTTTTTCTCATCCAGATAAAACCAGTGATTGATGTTCTTTGGAACAAAAATGAAATCTTCCTTTTCTACATGAACCAGGAACTTTTCTCCGTTTGAGAGGGTAAAACCAAAAATCCCGGTTCCATCGATAATATAGCGAACCTCATCATCGGAATGAAAGTGAACCTTATCGAATTTGGCGAGCATTTCATCCAGGCCGGGAACCTCAGGATGTAAGACAACCAGGTCTCTGGTTCTGTAACCAAACTTAGTCTGTAGTTCTAAGAAATATTGATTCACATGCCCGAGTAACTCTTCTTTTTCGGAATCACTCAGAACCTGTTTACCGGTAAGAATATTCGCAGATTCAGGTACGGGCCAGTGGTCGTATTCCACTCCCCTGTCTTTTAAGAAAGCTTTTACAGCTGACTTTTCTGTAATTTCAGGTTTTCCTTTTTGAACAATCGTTGCCATTACTTATTGACCCTCTCTACATAGCTTAAATCCCTCAGGTCAATTTTAAGAACATCACCCTGTTTTACAAAGATAGGAACATTGATTTCTCCACCGGTTTCTACGGTTACTCGCTTTAAAGCTGTTCCGGAAGTATCTCCCTTCAGACCTTCTTCAGCATAGGTTACTTCAAGTTCGACAAAGTTTGGTGGTATAACACCGATGGCCTTGGATTCATAGAAAGTTACTTCTACCGGGGTTTCTTCTTTCATGAAAGGAAGAATTTCCTCTACGTATTCTTCAGGAACATGAATTTGTTCGTAGTCATTCACATCCATAAAGACAATGTGCCTTTCTTCCCGGTAGCAATACGTCATATTCCTTTTTTCCAGCTCTACGCTTTCAAGCTTTTCAGAAGCCTTAAAAGTCCGTTCAAGGGTACTGTTCTTGGTCAGGCTTTTTAACTTAGTTCTAATGAATGCACTTCCCTTTCCCGGGTTCACAAACTCTGTTTTAACAACGGAAAACAGGTCTCCTTCCACTTTTAAAACCATCCCTTTCTTCACTTCCGTGATACCTAAAGTCATCTATACCTCTATTCTATATGCCACTTTTGTTTTACCAAGCTCCGAGAGTTCACCCGGTGTCAAGGATTTAAACTCAGGAGTCCTTGCGACTGAAATCTACCTGTATTACCTTGGATTCTTTGGATTCCACTTTCTTCTCTTCTTTGGGTTTACCGCTCGGAGGTTGGAATTGTAATTCATCCGTAAATACTCTCATCTGGGTAATGGCATTCTGGGACTTATCATAGACCCGGAAAAGGGCATCCCAGGGTATAATTAACTTTTCCCAGTTAAACCCAAATTGTAATTCCATGTAGAGAAATTCCTGCTCATGGAAAATTTCCCGCACCGCCTGAGGTCCGAGAACCAGGACTATACCGGCTTCTTTTTCTTCACCTACCAGACCTCTTTTTCCAATTTCAAGGTTAGGATGCGGAATCACATGGATATAAAAAGTTCCGAACTTTTCGGAGTATGTTTTCAATACACCAGATTTAAAATCTCTTAAATATTTCTTTTCTTCAGGGCCCAGTTTACTACTCATTTTTCACCTTTTGGGAAGTAATATATTCATCATGACGTTTGTATTCTGTTACAATCTTTTTAAATAGCTGAAAGATTTCTTCTCTTTTACCTGCCCTGGCTACCTGAAATAACTCATTCAGATCCTCAAGAAAACGCATTCGGTTAATAGATTCTGAATGCGCGGCTATCATTATTTTGGGATGATGGGTTTTCTTTATGCCTTCCATCCCCAATAATAACTCTTCGTATAATTTTTCTCCCGGTCGGAGTCCTGTAAAAACGATATCAATGTCTTTATAAGGTTGCAAACCGGATAAACGAATCATCTCTTCAGCTAATTCCAGTATCTTTACCGGTTCTCCCATATCCAGTAAAAAAATTTCTCCGCGCTCTCCCATGGCCCCGGCCTGGATGACTAATTGGGAGGCTTCGGGTATCGTCATGAAATAGCGGATGATGTCCGGATGAGTAACCGTAATAGGACCTCCATTTTCTATCTGCTCTTTAAAACGAGGAATTACACTTCCATTGGATCCGAGGACATTTCCAAAGCGAACCGTTACAAATCTGGTTCGAGACGCAGGAGCAATGTATTGTATATATAGTTCGGCGGCTCGTTTACTCGCTCCCATGATATTCACAGGATTAACCGCCTTATCAGTAGAGATTAAAACAAACTTATCGACACCGGAGAGCTGGGAGATGTCCGCAACATTTTTTGTGCCCTGTACATTATTTAAAACGGCTTCCTCCGGGTTTATTTCCATCAAAGGGACATGTTTATAAGCAGCACAGTGAAAAACAACGGAGGGCTTCCAGGTCTCAAAAATGGAACTCAGACGGGAAACATTTTTTACATCCGCGATAAGGGATACATATTCAATATGTTCCGGATTGGTAGTTCTTAATTCATAATCAATATGATACAGGGGAGTTTCTGCCGAATCGAGCAAGATAACTCTTGATGGACCAAAGCGGGAGACCTGCCTTGAGATTTCACTTCCTATAGAACCGGCAGCACCTGTAATTAAAATAGTTTTTCCCTGGAGATAAGAACGAATAGAGGCAATCTCTAAATCTACTGCATCTCTACCCAGAAGGTCTTCTACCCGTATCTCTCGAATCTGACTCACACTTAATTTCCCGGAAAAAATATCACTAAAAGAAGGGACTATTTTGATAATGATATGGAACCTCTCGCAGACGGATTTAATCCAACTGATTTGCTTTCCTACCAGTTTGTTGGAAGTAATAATCACTTCTTTTACTTCATTCTCCTGAATAATTCTCTCCAGTTCATTGACAAGACCCAGTACCGGTAAACCGTGAATATGGGCTCCTACTTTATTATTATCATCATCCAAAAAACCAATGGGTTTCAGACCCAGATCCGTCTGCCTCCTGAGTTCGGTTAATAACATGGCACCCAGTTTTCCGGCTCCGATGAGAAGAGTCGGGAGTCCGGCATTTCGTTCTTCGAGATAGTAATCTCGCATCAACCTCCAGGAAAAACTCCGAAAGCATAGAAAGCTCAAAAGTAAAAGACCGTCCAGCACCTGTACCATCCTGGATTGATGATGAAAGCGGTTATAAAAAAGTAGGGTCACGGTAGAAACAAGAGAAGAAATGATGGTGGTTTTAATGATTTCTAAAAGGTCATGAATGGAGGCATAAGCCCAGATAGAACGATAGATATTCGAAAAGATAAAAACAATGGAACGAGAACCTACTACCACCAGCATAGAAAGGGTAAATTTCATTGGATTCGCAATAAACTCAAAACTCTCATATCGAATCCAGTGGGCCAGGAAAAAAGATAGGATCATGAAGCCCATATCTATCGGAAATATCAGGTATCGTTTGTATTGATTCAACATAAAACTAAATCTACTTGTAAAAAAAATCGGTTTCTGCTTTAAATGTAATAAGGATTATAATCCATTTAAAATGAAGGTTTCATTTCCAATAGTACATTATATATCATAAATCATTTTTCAGGAAAAATCATTGTTTAAAATTAGAAAAATTCTTATTCATCTTTCCGGCATACTCGATAGACACCTTTCCAGGGATTTACAGAAAGAAATACTGGATGTTTCTCCCGGTCCGGCCCTGATTCTTTTAAACTTTTCGGATGTATCTGCTATCGAAGTAGGTAGTTCAGACTACCTTCCCGAAACATTTCAAAATTCAGGTATGTACCTATATTTTGGCATCGCCGGCTTAAAGGAAGAAAGCCATTCCCAGCTATCTATTTTCGCGGGAGACAAAAGACTGGAATTTTTCCAGGATGTGGAAAGTGGTAAAGCTTACTTTGAGCATTTTGAAAAAGACCTGGAAGAAAAACTAAAAAGAGCGAATGCTAAGAAAAAAGGAGTCATTATCCGCTGTCCGGGATGTGATGCACGCTTAAGGGTGCGTTCGAGGGGGAATCATCAATGCCCTTCCTGCAAGAGCAAATTTACTATCTTACCGGACATGAGTATTGTCCTAAAAAAGTAGAAATACCATGATGAAACGACTTACCCTTGCCTTCTTGCTACTGGCCCTTTTGATGTATCTATCGATAGGTATTTATTTTGCTTTTGAGATAGTAGCATTCCAAACCAGAACCTTAGAGCAGGATAAAGTCTATCATCGCTTTCGCTCCTTCTCCCAACTTAAACTACCCGAAAATGCAAAAGAAGTTTTTATTGAGTCCTCAGGCATAAAACTTGCCGGATCTTATTTTGAAAAATCATCTTCCGATTGTGGAATTATTTACAATCATGGATATTCGGGAACCCGCTACCATATGTACAAATATGCTTATATCTTTGAGAAGTATAACTGTCACGAAATCTATTTAGATGCAAGACACCACGGAAAAAGCGAAGGAAAATATGGCACATTCGGATATCATGAGAAAAACGATCTTCTAAATGTGAGCACCTATCTTCAGAAAAAGGCAGGTTTAAAAACTAAACGCATTGCTTTTGTTGGAGTATCTTACGGGGCTTCTATTTCTTTACAGGCTGTCGGTAAAAGTAAAGAGATGTTCTGGTTTGTACTGGCAGATTCTCCTTATAAAGATATGAAATCGATACTAACTGAACAGGCTTTAAAACGATACCCTATATATATACAATTCTCAGCTCCTGCTGCATTTTTCTTTGCCTCCCTGTTTGCAGACTTTCGTCCGGACGAAGTATCTGCCGAAAAACTGGCTTCCGACATTCACTGCCCGGTTCTTATCATTCATTCCAACTCAGATGTATATACCCTTCCCTACCATTCCAAAGTAATCTTTCAAAACTTGAAGCACCCCAAAAGTAAACTCCTTTTAACAGATTGGAATGCCGTTCATGGAAAATCCATGCAGGCAAGACCCGAACAGTATAAAATGGAAGTTCAACAATTTGTAGATAGTCTATAAGGAACTCCTTTTCTATAAATCTTCTCTGATAAGCCGAAAACCATAGTGACTTTCTATTGTTTCGGGTGGTGCAAATTCTCTAACAGAAACACGAAGCATAACATGGGCATCAAACCAACTTCCACCTCTCAGAACTTTGGGTGCACTCTGATTTGTTTGTTTTCTTTCTTTAGCAGGCTTATAGGCATCCTTATCATAATTATCTTCGCACCACTCCCAGATATTTCCTGACATATCATAAAAGCCCCAAAAATTTGGTTTCATTTGTTTAACAGGATGCGGATTTCCACCTGAGTTTTTCTTATACCAGGCAAAACCCTCTTCAAACTCAAAGCCCCAGGAATATGGAGTGATTAAATCCGTTCGAGCTACATACTCCCACTCAGCTTCTTTTGGAAGCCGATAGCGTACCTTTTCTTTTTCAGAAAGCCAATCGGCAAAGGCTTTAGCGTCGTTATAACTAATACAAATAACAGGTGTATCGGGTTTGGGAAGATGAGTATAACAGCTTCTGAATGTATTTGTCGAATGTATTTTCTCTGCCTCCGTCTTATAGGAAGTCTCCTTTATAAACAGCATAAATTCACGATTGGTAACTTCTGTTACGGCCATATAAAAAGACTTTCGGATTTCAACCTCGTGTTCGGGCTTCTCGTCTTCATCACAGAAGGCATCGGCCTTACTACAACCCATGAGAAATTCTCCTGCCGGCACCTGTATAAATTCCATCCCGATAGAATTAGTTACTCGATTCAAATCCCCGTGCCTCTGACTCCTGAGTTTCATGACTACCTGACATGAGAGATTCAGGATAAGCGAAAAATATAAAATCTTTTTTAAAATACTTCTTGAATTCTTATAACTCACCCTTCACTCTTATCTCAGTTTGGCATTTTTTTCAATGAAAAGATTTTTTAAGATCCTTAGAAAGTTGTTTATAGGTTGGTTCTTTTTTAGCCTGTTCTTCTTTTCTCTTCCCCTACTCCTGTATATACCTCTATTTTTAAACCCAAATTTTTACAAAGATTTAATAGTTGAGAATGTAAATCGGTATACGGATTATAGGCTACAAATTGAAGACCTAAAATTTGCTGTATATCCCTCTCTTCATCTTTCCTTTGATACCCTTCATGTGGATTTTCCCAAAGAGAAACTCAAGTTAGTCGATCTAAAAACTCTAAGTGTAAGCATATTCTGGCCCGGTTTTTTTGCCGGACAGGCTATCTCTATCGATGAATTTTCCCTCAAGAATGGCCTTGTAGATGTACCTGCTATTTTAAAAAGTCTGACGGATTCAAAAGAAGAGAAAAAAGAAGACCCCGCAAAAAAAGATAGTTCAAAAAGAATCATTGAATTTCTCGACAAGAAATTACATTTCAACCTTTCTATTGAAAACCTGGAGATAAAAATAAGAAACTTCCATCCGAAGATCATTAAACATGAACTTATTTTAACTAAATTGAATATTTCCTATAGATCCTTTAGCCAGCTCAAACTCGATTTAGATAGTTTATTTGGAAAATCTAATTTACTTATTTCCGCAAAGGGAGGCATCGACCCGAAAGAACTATCCGTTCCCTCTATCTTTTTAGATGCAGATATAGAATTAAACAAATTTCCTCTCTATGAATATGCAAATTATTTGAAGTCTCTTCCCTCTATTGTCTTATCCGGCACCCATGCAAACCTGAAAGTAAAGATTAACAAAAAGAAGTCCGCTTCTATTTTTTCAAGTTCAATTCCGTATCTTCATATACAGCCCTTACAGTATAAAGGTGATGATAACAAATTACATGCACTCGGCCCGATCCTGCTTTCCGGTAAACTTCATTACCCTTTTGGAACAAAAAAACTTCAAACGGAATCTTTAAAGATAAATATAGGAAATCTCTTAGACCTGGATATAGATTCTTCTCTAAATTTCACTTATCGCCCAAATCTAAAACTTCGCATACATTCCAATCGGGTCAATGTGGATAAAATTTTAGCTTTTACTAATTCTCTAAACACAAAAGAAGAAAGCAAAATAATAAAACCAGAAACCGAAGAAAAAAAAGAACAGGCAAAGCTAAACTTATTTGTAGACCTGCACTACTCTGCCGGGTTAATACATTATGATAAATACAATATCCGACGGTATTATCTAAATAGCGTATTAAATAATGAATATCTCCATTTTACAAGCGGTTTAATAAATTTTTTCAAGGGACAGCTTAAGATAAGCGGAGATATTTTTTTAAAAGATACAATTCGAGTTCTGGCCAATGTCAAACTTCAGGACATTGACATGAAAGAACTATCTAAGGAATATTTGGGGAATAATATGATAGAAGGAACCCTGCATACAGCTCTTAAAGTCCGGACGGATAACCAATACAAAAATAAAGACTTCTTTTCCAATTTATATGCCAGCGGTTCGAGCCTTCTTCTTAACGGAGTTCTGCATGATAGGGCTGACATTCTCTACCCTATTCGTTTTTTGAATAAAATCATCCCTTCTGACAAGAAACTAAATTCAAATTTATCTCGCTACAAAACTATAGATATTGCTTATTTAGTTAAAAATAAACGATTCAAAATAAAACACTTCGATATGCAGGGAAGTATTTTTAATACTCTTGGCAAAGCTGATATAGGTTTAGATAATCCTAAAGATGATATTTCAGCCAGCTTAATGGTTTCGAGTAGTTTGGCCGGTAAGGGTCTAAAAATTCCAATGCACTATTCCCGCTCTGATTATATGCCTTTTAGTATTGATAAGGTGTGGTTGGCAGGAGTATACACCGGGATGGTAATGGGAGGACCGATTGGTGCTGTTATAGGTTCAGCTCTATCCGAAAAAGCAGGAGCCACCATTACGACCCTACAGAACAAAGGTTTAAAAAACGTGAATGCTTTAACAAAAGATTTTTTTACTAACGAATAGGCAGGAGGTGAATATGGCAAAGTATTTAATTCTTATCGGGATTTTTTTAACCGTATCGGGCATCCTTTTATATGTGACTCCCGGTGTCTTAAACTGGTTTGGTAGATTACCGGGAGATATTCGAATCGAAACAGAAAATACGAAGGTATTTATTCCTTTCACTTCTATGATTATAGTAAGTCTGCTTCTAAGCTTGCTTTCCTACTTTCTCAATAGGTAAACTTACGATTTGAATTTATAACCTTCTTTTTTTAATTCTTACCGATTAAATTTTCTTTTACGTATGTGCAGCCGTATCTTTAGCCGGAGGTAATCCAAATAGTCTTTTGTATTCTCGGTTAAATTGGGATATACTTTCGTAGCCTACATGATATGCTGCATTGTAGGCCTTGATTCCCTCTTCGAGCATTAACATTTTAGCTTTTTGGAGTTTTATATTCTTGATATATTGTAAAGGAGAAGTATTCGTTACTGCTTTAAAACTGGAATGAAATGCCGAAATGCTCATTCCGGCTTCAAAAGCAAGAGAGTTTAAATCAAATTTGGCATTATAGGATTTATGGATCTTATCAAGTATTTTGGCTATCTGGAAAAAGTGCTGATTTTTATAAGCCAGGGCACGAAGTGCATTTCCTTTTTCTCCACATAGAACTCTATATATAATTTCCTTAACAATCATCGGTCCGAGAAAACTACGATCAGCAGGAGAAGAAAGCGACTCTAAAAGTCTGGTAATAGCATCAATTAAATAGTTGTCTATGTTAGCAGAGTAAATGCCTTTCGGAATAAATTCGGAATTTTGTATATTACTATCTATTTTCAGCATGATCTCCCCTATTGTAGAAGGATCTACTTTTACAGTAAGGCCCAGTAAGGGTTTTTCTTCAGTAGCATTTGTTTCACATTCAAGGGGTAGTGGCACAGAAAGAACAAGATAATTGAGGGGATCGTATTTAAATTCTTCTTCACCAACAAATACCCGTTTACTACCCTGGGCCAAAAAAATGATACTGGGTTCATAGGTCTTAGGTTCTCTTGGAGTAGCTCTGGTAATGCGAAAAATATCTACTTTATCTATAATATCAAAAATAACACCTTCTTCCGGAACAAGATTATCAAGTAATTCAAGTGTTCTATTGTGATTCATATACATTCTCCTATTTCATAGAATCAATTAAAGCTCTAATAACAACTACTATCTTTTTTACTTCTTCAAGATAAGTGAGGACATTACTCCTTTAAATCCTATTGACTAAGAACTTCAATATTAAATTCTTCATCATCAGTTGGAGCTTGAAAATAACTGCTTACCTGATAAAAAACCTCTTCCGTATCAAATCGAGCTCGCTCCGGAGAACTCTTCCTTCGTTGTTCAAGCCGTTTTAAACAAAGTCCATCATCTGCTTTTAGGTAAATCAATTTATGCGGTATCTGAGCTCCTGAAAATATTTCTTTAAACCATGCTCTCTGTTGTCTTGTGTTCCCGGGAAAATCCATCACTACAGAAATACCCGAATGTAAGATTCTTTGCACATGCTCTTTCAATAGAGGCTTCAATCGTGATGAATATTTAATGTAGTCATCAAAGTTTTTTATTTCCTCCGGATAAATAGCAGAAAGCCAATCATCTTCAGATAAATAAATGGCCTTAAGTTCATCGACAAGCTTTTTAGAATAAGTAGATTTTCCTGCTCCCATCTTTCCGCAGAAAAAAAACAGAGTTCCCTTTAAATTCATTGTTACTTCTTCCTTAGATAAAGTTTATTTTTTAGCTTTTCTAATAAAACAAGTATCTTTTTTACTTTTGTAGGATCGATGCCTATGTAGTTTCTCGGATACAGGATTCAATCAAAACCAGTGCATCTTCAATTCCCATAGGAATTCCCTATGATGAAACGAAAATTCCCGATTACAGAGTTTCCGGAATTAATAAAAAAGATAAAATTCGTCTTTATAATTCATTAGGAAGTAATGTATACTTGACCGATAATGAATTTAATGGTATGGTTCCAATAATAGAAGCATACCTTAGAAAGGTAAAAATATTATGAGTTCATTAGAAAAAAAGGCAGAGAAGATTACAGAATCAGAACTTGAACAACTTTTATTCAAAGCAAAAAATAAAACTATTACTGAAGAGGAGTTTATAGTTTTTTATTATATAAGAATGAGAGATGACGTTCAAGATAAAATAATAGTAACTGAAGAAAAAGCAAGAGAGCAATACCGTTCCTATAAAGTAGAATTTGGAATTATATAAAAACCCTTCACAAAATGCGACTCTCTTCCATGCTATTCTACAATCATCATGGAATTCGAGCTACGATTTGACAGGGCTTCAATTGAGCCTATAGTTTCTGAAAATGGATTTTTGAAAGTGCGTGTGAAACTCACACAGCCCAGAACCTTTTTTACTTTTGTAGGATCAGGCAATCTTTCGTAGAATCAGGTATTTTCCTTCTTTAAATAATATGAGATAATAAAGCTATAAACATAACAGGAGAACCTGTTTAAAAGAGGAGAATAAAATGAGATTAGCTATACTTTTATTATTAGCTCTTATTTCTACTTGTAGTACAGTCAAGGAGAGTATAAATTCTCAAATGGTAATTACTCGAAAAGAAACTCAGTCTACATTAAATGTTCCGACAAAACTATTCACCGGTCCGGTAGAAGTAAAAGGATTATTAGATATTAAAGAACCCCGTAAAGTGTCAGGGGCTTTAGTTACCTTCTTTCCAAAGTCCAGAACCAACTGGCATACACATCCAATGGGACAGTTAATGATAGTGACAGAAGGAAATGGACTTATTCAACAATGGGGAGGAAAAATTCAAAGTATTAAAAGCGGAGATGTTATTTGGACTCCCCCCGGAGTCAAACACTGGCACGGTGCAGATAAGTCAGAAAGAATGAGTCATGTTGTGATACAAGAATCCAAAGATGGAAAGAACGTTGAATGGATGGAAGCTGTTTCGGATGAACAATACAATCAAAGCAATTAAATCAACTTTTTAAAAAAATAAATGGAGAAATCGAATGAAGAATCGGATGTATTTAGTGGCTCTGACTTTTATAATCTGTATTTCAGCTTATGCTAATGAACCTAAATCTATAAAAAGGATACCCGGAAAAAATATGAAAATTAGAATTATAATGGATACCCACATACTCACAGCTACAATATATAACAATCCAACAGCCAGGGATTTTGTGTCCCTACTACCCTTAAGCATCAAGTTGGATGATTATGCGAATACAGAAAAGATATTTTATTTACCTAAAAAACTGTCATTGCAGGATGCCCCTGCCGGTATGGAACCCTCAAAAGGAGACATTACCTATTATGCTCCATGGGGAAACATAGCTATTTTTTACAGGAATTTCCAGTATGCTAAAGGTCTCGTTATTTTAGGAAAAATAGATTCTGACATAAGTATTTTAGAAAAATGGAATAAATCAAAAGAAGTGAAAATTGAGATACTTAAACCCGAGTAAAATTAGAGGAGATTTAAAATGGAAGATCGTAAAAAAGTAATATTAATCACAGGCGCATCCAGTGGAATCGGAGAAGCAACAGCAAAAAAACTTGCTCTGAAAGGTGAAAAAGTGATTATGTTTGCAAGGCGAGAATCAGAGCTTAAACGTATAGCCGACTCAGTTCCGAATACAGAAATCAGTTATGTCGTCGGTAATGTTTCAAATTATGCAGATATTGAAACAATGGTTAATCGAGCTATGGAAAAATATGGTCGTGTTGATGTTCTATTTAATAATGCCGGAGTCATGCCTACAGCTCCATTAGTTGAGGGTAGAAGGAATGAATGGCAGGATATGTTAGACATCAATGTCACGGGTGTATTAAATGGTATCGCAGCAGCCCTACCTATCATGGTAAAACAGAAAAGTGGCCATATTATCACTACAGATTCGGTTGCAGGCCATGTAGTCTACCCGGGCTCGGCTGTATACTGTGGAACCAAATTCATGGTACGAGCAGTAATGGAAGGTCTGAGGCAGGAGCATTTAAATGATAATATAAAATCTACCATCATATCTCCGGGAGCCGTAAAGACAAATCTGCTCAGTACAATCAATGACGATTCGGTAGTCGAACAGTTAAAACAGTTCTTCGAAGCTATTGATGCACTGAAACCTGAACAGGTTGCAGATGCTGTGGTGTTTGCAATTGATACGGATCCAAATGTCTCTATCAGTGAGATTTTACTCAGACCCACAAAGCAAACCATATAGTTACTCGTATTTTCTCTTAAGGGTTTATTCAAACATCCCTTAAGAGAGATGAACTAAAAGTCTTTGTATATCTATCACTGCAATGTTCTTCCACTATTTTTTAAACTTATAGCAAGAAAATGCTTGCATTATTAGTTTTAAGACTGAAGATTTAATCTTAGTCTACCTTTTTGTTTTTCTTAGGTTTAGGCTTTCGCCTCAAAATAGGTAGATGTATAGATTTCTTAGGACAGTAGTGATTTTAAGGTAAAACCATGAATCCAAATTCTAAAAAATTTTTCCCATGGAAACACTGTTCAAGTTGCGGAGCTGAGATTCTCGCCAGCTCTCTTCGTTGTGGCTACTGTAACAACCCGCAAAAGAATGTTTTTAACTTTACAAAGGAACAAAAAGCGGCCCTGAAGGATTTGCTCCAGGACTTCAAATCAGAAATCTGGAATTACAGCTTTCTTTGGGAACATCCTCTTTTTTATTCTCTATCCATATTTTTACTTATCCCTTTATACGGTTTTATAGCATTTTACATTACTTCCGAGTTTTATTTTTCTTTTTTATCCACCATATTTCTTATTCCCGGTTTTATTCTTTTATCCAAAATATATTATGAGTATTTATACTACTATGATCCTGTTTTAGAAAAATATATGCAAAAAAAACTATTAAAAAAAATTGAAGATCGCTTAAAAATACACGGGATAGACTTCCTCATGTTTCAAGAATATTTATTTTACGCATTAAAGCGGGATAAGCTCAGTCATCATGAAGATATTGTAAACTACTTATACAATGAAAAAAGATAAACTGCATTGTTCCTCCTGTAATGGAGTTGTTCATAGCCTGATGCATTCCTGCGAGTATTGCGGCACGCCCGTTATATCTTCCCGAAAACTTAATAAGAAAGATTTTCAAAAGATACACTGGATAGGTCGTATCTTAGATACCCGTATCTGGAAAAAGTCTTTCAAAGAACACCTATTTTATTTTATACAGTATCTTCTATACTTTCTCATTTTTGAAATATTCTTTATCGCTTTTTTTTCCTATGCTAATTTACCGCTTTATATTCCTATAGGTTTATTAAGTTTTTGGAATCTATTAGCTTATCTCGCCTACAAAGAAGAACTGGAATACTATTTTGATGAAAAAGCAAAGAAGAAAGTTTACCAGCAGTATATCAAGGAAGTCCTGGAAGAATTCTTGAGAGGGAATAATTATTACAGGTACGACTTTGAAACTGTATTAAATGCAAAGGAAAGTGAATATGGTTTAATGTGATTAAAAGTTTTCTTTGAGCCGGACTATTCTATAGATAAAGAAAATAGCGAGGTAGTTTATCGTTTTCTAAAAAAAATAGACAGGGATTTAGATAAGGACACTTTCTCGAGAAGTTGCCGACTCCATGGAATCACTCCCATACTTGCCGGAGGAATATTTATTTTTTCTTATATCCCATTTTATCTTATTTTTCATTGGACTCATATTCAACTTATCTGGATAATTCCTCTTTTAATATTCCTGATATCTGAAATATTAGATTATACAGACATACTTTTTACCCTATATGATTATGAACCTTCTTCCCGGTTTGTAAAAAATACAATCATTCCGCGTATCCAAAATTTTTGTAAAGAAACGAACACTTCCATAAGTGCGATACAAAAAACCATACAAGTTCATTCTCCTAAATTTATAACCGTAAAGAATCTCCTCGACGAGAACCAGGACAAGTTTAAAAACTTATAGCATGTAACAAGGCTTAATCTTTTGCACAACGAAAACCAAAGTGATGGTATTCTGGATAATTTTTTGGGTCATGAGAACGCCTCCTCGCTCCCCTTGCATGAGAATAGTCCCACCACCAGGAACCTCCTTTGACAATCTTTCGCTGATGTCCTTTACAGGGTTCCTTTCCTGCACAGGGCCCCCTGGGATCTTTTCCTTTACAGGCTTCTCCACATTTAGCATAGGAAGAAGTATAGAAGTCATTTACCCATTCCCAGGAATTACCCGCCATATCGTATAAGCCGTAGATTCCCGGAGGCCTGGTTCCGATTTCTCTTGTTGGCATATCTTTTGGAGGATAAACTTTTTTCTCCACACAGCCTTTTCTTCCGAGTTCATCTTCTATGATTGCGTGCATACAGGTAGCTTTTGTATTCCCCCAGGGATACAGAAACGATTCGGGGCCTCTCGCTGCCTTCTCCCATTCTGCTTCAGTAGGAAGACGTTTTCCCATAAACTCACAGTATTCTTTAGCTGAGTACCAGCTTATCCCCAGGATAGGTTGCTTCGGAGCCCGATAACGCCAGCCATAATTTGGTCCAACTTTTTTACATTTCTTTGTCTTCAAACAGTCCGAACACTTACCGGCATCGAGGCATTTCCGGAAATCTTCATTTGTAACTTCATAAGTATCCATATAAAATTCAGAGATATATACTTTTTCAGCGGGATGTTCATTGGAAAACTTTGAATTACTTCCGCGAATAAATTCACCCGCCGGAATACACTTCATTCCTTTATAACTATTCCTACATTTATTCTGCTCTTTTGCAATTCGAATAAATACAGACTTTACTTCCGGACTTAAAAGAGGATTTTTATTAATTCTTATTATTTCCTCAGAAACCGGATCTTCAGAAGAGTTTGAAACTACCGTTTTTGGTTTTTCTTCAACTTTCTTCTTTTCCATAGAAGCTAAGAGCTTTGAAGGACTATCTAATATACAACGATAATCGTTTACTAAAAGACTCGCACCATTCGATGCTTCTGTTATAACACAATCTACCCGGGTATTCAATTCCGTTTCCATGAAAAATTTCTTTATACAGGCCCGGTTCATAACCGAATACTCCATGTTACCGGAAACCGGATTATAAGAAAATTTCTTCTCACAGGCAGGAGAAAGAGAAGCTTTCTTTTCAAAGCTTTCACAATAACTGAGAAAAAAAAGAAGATAGAAGACTATGATTAATTTGAGCATGAACTTCCTTTTTTATTCGAGGGGAATTAATTGACAGTATTCAACAAAGACAAACACTGACAAGATAAAAAACTAAAACTAAGGTTTTCACCCTGGAAAGCAATCCTCAATCATTTCAGCGCAATATCGGTACCGGCAAAGCGGTTCTT
Organism: Leptospiraceae bacterium; assembly: GCA_024233835.1. Taxonomy (NCBI): domain Bacteria; kingdom Pseudomonadati; phylum Spirochaetota; class Leptospiria; order Leptospirales; family Leptospiraceae; species Leptospiraceae bacterium. Next base: position 179,929 of record JACKPC010000005.1, on the reverse strand, counting down.
TTAATGATGGGTAATATGGTAGGTGCCGGCATATTCATATATCCTTCTCTTATTTCTACCAATCTACCCCATCCGAGCTGGTTTCTTCTTATCTGGTTAATCGGAGGCTTTGTAGCCCTGACCGGTGCTTTGAGTTCGGCAGAATTAGGTTCTGTTTATCCCGAAGTGGGGGGTGACTATGCCTATCTCCGAAACGTATATGGAATCCGCTGGGCTTTCCTGTATGGTTTTCTGGCCTTTTTTATTACCTTTCCGGGTTCTATTGCTCTCGGTGTGAGTCTGAGTGTTCATTTCCAGGGTGCTACCATTTTTGGTCCCTGGATACGGGAAACCGCTTTTACCCTTCCTCTCATCGGGAAAATTCATTACTCCCAATTAATCGCAGCTCTCATTCTTTTCGGAATGACTCTTATCAACCATTTGGGAATTCGAAGTTCCATACGGCTGCAAAAAGTATTCACCCTGCTCCCCCTTACCTTTTTAGTCATTATCTATCTCATTGCTCTTAGCATTATCGCCTATAAGTATTTTTTCTTACCGATTGATGATTCCCTGATTCTTTATAATAATCTACAGATTCCCTATAAGGGGCCGAATCTTTTACAACTGGGAACCGCTCTCGTGCCGGTTTACTGGACCTTCACCGGCTGGAACTCACCTCTTGCCCTCGGTGAAGAAATAAAAAATCCAGGAAAAGTAATTCCCCTGACCATGATTCTCGGACCCACACTGGTTATGCTTTTATATTTAAGTTTTGCCTTTGTATTTATTGCAGTAATTCCCTACCAGGTTCTACAGGCAGGAAAAGAAGACCCCTTTTATATGATGGGAGTTTATCTTCTAAACCACGTTTCTCCCGGACAGGCTCAGTTCTTATCTTATCTTCCCTTTATTATCTCTTTATTAATTTTCCTCTTAGTTCTTGGCAATACAAATTCGGCTATTATTTCCGGGAGTCGCGTTTCTGTAGCCATAGCCAGGGACAGACTATTCTGGAAAAAAATTGGTGAACTGGATAAGAAACGTAACACACCCGTTTTCAGTATCTGGACACAGAGCCTCTTTGCACTTATCATGATTCTGACTGTAGATAAAGAAAGTAATCTTTTAAACTTTTCTTTTATCGCGATAACGGTTCTTTCCATTCTTACCATTTTTTCTATCTTTGTCATCCGTCTAAAAAAGATTCAGAAAGAAATGTTGTACAAAGCCTTCGGTTATCCATTCACCCCGCTTTTTTATATCATTGTTTCGGGAGCTATTCTGGTTTTAGTTGTAATGAAATATATAGTAGAAGCAAAATATTCGGTAGTACTAAGTTCTCTTCTTAGTTTTGTAATCGGTTTAAGCCTGTTTGAATTCTGGAAAAAATTCAGGAAAAAAGAATGAAAACCCTTATACATTCCCTAATACTCAGTACACTTTCCATTTCTATCTTATCGATTCATATCCCCTTTACTCAGATCCGGGCCGGAGAAACAGTTAAGTATTATCCCAGTATCCCCATTTATGAATCTTCGAATATTCGTTTACTCGAAATCAAAAAAACAGAACTTCTGAAACTAAAAAAAACATTAAGTAAATATAATATACCGTTCAAGCCGACTTACGAAACCGAGGATAGCCTGAGATTTATTCTTAACTTGAAAAATGAATATAAGTTACGTAAATCCGGTTTGGATTACAAACTAATCGATTATAAACATGCAGCCTTTACTCAGTACCAGCCTTCCTATCATAAGTATATTGTGAGAGGCTTAGAATCTCTGGATGACCTGACGAAAAGCTATAAAGACCTCAATTTAAACTATATCTTTTTAAAACAGCTTTCAGAAAAATATCCGGAACTTGTTACCTTTCATATCATCGGTAAAACAAGACTCGGAAATCCAATCCCGGCTATCAGCATTGAAGAAAAAAACTCTGTAGATAAAGTTTCAGTTTTAATCAACGGGGCACACCATTCCAATGAACTCATCTCTACAGAACATTGTTATGATATTATCTACAGTATCTTAAGTCATCCCTCAAAATATAAGAAATACCTTACACATTTTCGTCTCTGGTTTGTACCCATTGTAAATCCTGATGGAAGTTATTTTTTCTGGCATAAATCTCTTATGATGGGAAGAAAAAATGGGTATCTACCCCCCGAAACCAGTGCAGACAGCCTCTACCGGGGAGTAGACTTAAATCGCAACTATCCTTTTCAATGGAATACCGGACAATCTAAAGCTTCTTCCGGACAGGAAAATTCTGTTTTCTTTAGAGGAAAAACTCCGGGTTCAGAACCGGAGACAAAAACAATGATGTGGCTTTCTGAACAGGAGCGCTTTCTCTTTTCTTTAAGCTTCCATTCTTTTGCTACCTGCATACTCTACCCCTATTCCATAGAAGAAATAAAAAACCCGGAACCTGATTATGTAAAAAATCTGGCAGAACGTATGGCTGATGCAGCGATTTCTATGCGACAAAAAAAACGTTTCATTGCCCGTAAAAATATTTACCCGGTAGATGGAACCGATCAGGATTATTTCTACTTTCAATATGGAACCAATGCTTTACTTGTAGAAAGTTCCCATCATAACCCACCTTATCGTCTCGCTCGAAAAGTCATGGAAGGTTTCAGGGAAGTCTGGGAAATGGTTTTTAATGAGTATATTCACGGTATAAAAATTATCCTGAAGATAACAGACGAGGATGGAAAACCTTTAAGTGCCATTGTGAAAATCAAAGAAATTCAGACCTTTGAGGGAGAAAGTCATACAAGTCATCCTAAAACAGGACTCTTTACAAAAATGGTATTAGAAGAGAAGTCCTATAATCTCAGTATCAAACATCCCGGCTACCATCCAAAAGAAATCAGGATAAAAGCATCCGATGCTTTAAAAGCTTATCCAATAAAATTAATAAAAGTAGAGAACCCTTAACTTTTTACTTGCGACTTTATTCATAATCTGTTATGCTTCCATCATGGAAAGCCCAATGATTAGAACCCTGATTATTATTCTGCTCGTTTTAGTGATTATAAGAGTCCTGTTTTCTTTCTTCCCGACTCCGGGAGGAAGGAGAAGGAGTGGCGCCGGAGGAGGATATGGCTACGGCAGCCGTGGAGGAGGTGGAATGCTCGGTGGAGTCCTAGGACTTGTCCTTGGTGCTGCTGCTGCCAGTTGGTTATATAACCAATTCACTGATGATAATGAATATTCAGATACAGAAGATTACAGTAGTAGTGACGATACCTATTACGATGACAGTTCTTCCTCTGATGATTCCTGGACAGCTTCAGGAGATGTAGATTCCTCTTCCTTTAGTGATTTCGATAGTGGAGGAAGTAGTTACGACAGTGGTGGAGATTTTGGAGGGGGAGATTCCGGAGGTAGCGATTGGTAAGAAAGAAAAAGGGCTATCTAAGGTTTAGATAAATTAGATAACCCTTTTATTCTATTTTTATTATTTTGTTATTTTAGCTTTTAGTTCTTCTTTCTTTTTGCACTGCTCTTCTGTCCCGGTTGGAGGAGAACCAAGGAAAGATTTGCAGGAAAATGTAAAACTGGTAAGAGCCCAGCTAAATGGGGCTTTTAATTTCCCTTCAGAGGCTCTTTTTTCAGCTTCTTTTAAAAATTCATCGATATATTTTCCCTTGCATCTTGTTGCCAGGGTTTTAGCAGCTTCGGCCGAAACATACTCATCGGAATCCTGAAGGAAACCCTGCACCCAATCACAGACCTGAGTCTCTTCTTCCTGTGTATACTTATACATATTACGGGGTGCTGAAAGAGCTACCAGTTTTAAATCTTTATCTTTGCCTGCCAATTCCTTGATCTTGGGAAAAGTCTTTAAACGACCAAATTGCATGATATAGCGATAGCCTTCTTTTTTGACCACTGACTCAGGGTGTGCTTCAATGATTTCGTAGAATTTATTTTCGATACCCTTTATAGTGACTAACTTAGCAATTGCTTGAGAACCATAAAAAGCAAAGTAAGTCTGATTCTTCTTTAATCCTTCCATCAAGAGCTCTACAATCTTTGTATCCAGACTCTGAGGAGCATCAGCTATCCCCTGAAGATTATCTTTCACATTTCTATATAAAACATGAGCAGCAAGAGATGCTGTTTTAGAATCCTCAGAATTAAATAGTACCGCACAGGTAGATAAGGTTTTCATCATGCCATTGGCTTTAATCCAATCACTTACCTTATCGGTTTCTTTATTCTTACAGGTTCCGTATTTGACCATTGCATACTTGATATCATAGTCACAATTATCCGGTATAGCTTTGATAAGTTTTTCTAATTCCGGATCAGATTTCACTTTTTTACAGGCTGAGAGTAATGTCAATGCCAGTACTAAACTAATAAACAATTTTCCACGTCTTTGCATACGAGCTCCCTAATTAAATTATAAAACTAATTTATGAGATAGAAGCCTCGGATGCAAGAAAAAATATTTATTTTCCTTTTAAATCCGAAACTTCTTAACATACAGTTACTATGACATACCATGCAAGCGAAGTAAAGCATCCACATCCGGTTCTCTACCAATAAATTTTCGGAAAAGTGTCATTGCATTTTCACTGCCACCTCTCTGTAGAATAATCTCATAGTATTTCTTAGCAATATCCGAATATATTCCCTGCTTAAGAAATTCAAAATATGCATCCGCACTTAGTAGTTCAGCCCATTTGTAACTGTAATAGCCCGCAGCATAACCTCCTCCAAAAATGTGGGAAAATCCATTTTGGAATTTATTATACCCGGCAGCTTTAAAAACTCCAACTTCTTTTCGAACCTCATTTAAAATATCCTGTACTCTCTTTTCCGAACAGGAATCTTCTATGTGAATCTTCATATCAAAGATACCAAATTCCAACTGGCGAAGTAATAAGATTCCGGAAAGAAAATTCTTGGCCTCAACAAGATTTTGAATCATAGCTGTCGGTAAAACCTTTTTCGTTTTATAGTGTCTTGCAAATACCTGTAGAACTTCCGGGTTATAGGCAAAGTTTTCCAAAAACTGACTCGGAAATTCTACTGCATCCCATTCTACCCCCCCTATTCCACTGATACTACACTCACCTACATTTGAACAGAGATGTTGTAAGGCATGTCCCATTTCATGGAATAAAGTAACCACATCACTATGCCGAAGCAAAGATGGCTGTTTATCAGAAGAAGCCGGAAAATTCGCAACGATAAATGCAGAAGCCAGTTGAATCGAAGCATCCGGTTTTGAATGAGCGGTTTGCCAGTTGTGCAACCAGGCACCACCACGTTTATCTTTTCTCGATTCCAGATCCAGATACAATCTGGAAAAAACCCGATTCTCCTTCTTCAAATCATAAACTAAAACAGAAGGATGCCAGGTTTTTACTTCTACTTTTGAAAACTCGATACCGAAAAGCTTTCCGCAAAATTCTAAAAGACCTCTCGTTACACTTTCTTTCTCGAAATAAGGTCTATACTTATCTTCATCAAGATTGAACTTTTTCTTTTTTAGCTTTTCTGCATAATACATCCGATCATAACTTTCAAGACTTCCCTGATGCCCTTCCTTTTTGGCAAAGTCTTTTAATTCTTTTAATTCTTTCTTTGCAAATACCTTTCCCTTCTTTCCGAGTTCAGTCAAAAAGAAAAGAACCTCATCAGGGCTTGAAGCGATTTTGGTACTCAAGCTGAGTTCTGCAAAATTTTTAAAACCTAATATTTTCACTTTCTCAGATCGTAATCGTAAAATCTCCTCAATTATTTTTCCATTTTCCGGAGAACGACTTAGATAAGCTTTTTCTAATTCCTTCCGATATTCCCTGTTTGTTCCATAAGTCATATACGATAGGTAACTCGGCATTTGCAGGGTAAATTTCCAGGCCTTCTTTCCTTCATGCTTACACTCCGCAAGCTTCAAATCAGATCCGGGTATTTCCTTTACTGCTTCTTTATCGCTTATAATTAATTCATATTCGTTAGTTGCCTTTATTAGATTTTGAGAAAAAGTATTACTTAATTCACTCAGACGAAGATTAATATTCATCAATTCCTGTTTTTTCTTCTTGGACAAAAAGGCACCCGAAAGTTTAAAATCACGAAGAGAGTTTTCTAAGACTTTTACTTTTTCTGCATTTAACTGCTTTCTCTCTTTTTGATAAATCTTTTTATATACATCATAAATGCGTTTATCCTGAGACTGAGAGGTAAAGTATTCCGTTAAAAGACTATCACATTCCATATAAGCCTTTTCTGTTTCCGAACTATTCATAACAGAATTTAAATGAGATAGAGGTGTAAATACGGTAAGCAAGTTTTCATTGGATATTTCCAGCGGTTTCACAAAGGTATCATAGGTATAGTTTTCTTGTGAAAGCAAATATTCCTGGTTTTGTTTTACCGAATCCAATTTTTGTTTCATTTCAGATGCCCATTCACTGGGATTTAGGGTATGAAATTCGTAAAAAGCTACTGAGGAGTTAGTAGTTTTTGTTTTTTTTTTCTTTGCCATACTGCTTAAATCGGCAGCATCGATATAAAATATATACAAAAATCAAGTGGAAAAAATATTGATCTAATACAAGCTCTTTTTATTCTGTTTATAAACTTATGAAAGAGAAGCCTGAAGGTTATGTTTTAGGGGATGGTTATGTGGGCAGTGCCTTTCGTCAAACACAGAAAGGCTGGTTAGGAACCCACAGACAGAAAACCGAAGACTCAATTATTTTTGACTGGCTGTTAAAAGACACATGGCAAAATCTGGGCCCGGCTAAAGATTGTCTGATCACCTGTCCTCTCAGGGAAGGTAGTAACTATATCTTCAATGATTTTCTACATTTCTTAAACCATAATTTTGAGCATATTGTAGTCATTTCCAGTATTTCCATTTACCTCGAATACGGTACTCCCTATAATCCTGTAAATGAAGAAAGTGTTTTAGATTACAATAGTCACCAACTCCAAAGAGAACAGGCTTTAATGAAATCCGGAGCAGTAGTTTTAAATTGTTCCGGTATTTATGGACCGGGAAAAAACCCAATAGATTGGCTAAGAAAACAATTAGTGTCTCCCCAGAAAACACATGTGAATCTTATACATGTCGATGACCTGGCTAAAATCATAGATAGAGTATTTAAAAAGAATTTTGAGAAAGAAAGATTTATTGTGAGCGACGGCATCAGTCATAACTGGGAAGAACTTATTAAATTTGCAAAGGAAAAAGGTTTTCTTCCCGAAAGTTTCCAGAGAGAAGGAAAAAAAGGAAGACAGGATAGATTTATTTCTAATAAAAAACTACTAAAACACTTACCTTCCGATTTCGAATTCTCCAATTTGTATGAATATCTGGAAACGGAAGAAAGCCACTAATTCTACATGAATAAAGAAGATTTTTTAAACTCCTTAAAGTATAAGCAATGGTTAGACTCCCTGATTAAAGAAGGAAACCGCATCGACAAGGTGGACGTTTTAAACAGTGTACATAAGTCAAATGGAGAGTCACTATTTGGATTAGTAAAAGTAGATGCCATTACACCGGAAGGAAAGAAATTACTGCCTATTGCCCTGATTCGCGGTCACTTTGTGTGCATCCTCGTTTGCATCAAAGAAAAAGAAAGTGGAGAAGAATTTTTTCTATTAGTCGAGCAAAGGCGGATTGCAGATGGCTCCCTTTTTTACGAATTTCCGGCAGGAATGTGTGACAGTGAAGCAGATCCTCAGCTTGTAGCTTTAAAAGAAATGGAAGAAGAAACAGGGCTCAAAATTCAAAAGAAAGATTTGATCCTTCTATGTGAAAAAGGCCTGCATACTTCTCCGGGCCTACTGGATGAAAAAGGTTTTTTCTTTGCCTGTGATCTGGAGATGACAACCAAAGAATTACAGTCTTTTCATAACCGCAAAACCGGGGCTGAAGAGGAAAATGAGCATATTACTACAAAGTTATGTAAAGAAGACGAAGTCCTGAGGCTGATAAAAAATACAAACGGCTATCTTCTATATTTTCTTTATAAACATAGAAAAAATGCAGGAAACTCTTAGGACACCCTTATATAGGCTTCTATTTACCTATTCATTCTCTGCCGGTTTTATTTTTGTATTCCTGTTTACCCTGGTCTTTTTAAAAAACAGGGCACTAAAAGAAGAATATACTGATTTAGAAACCAAAGGGAAAAAAACATTTTCTACCCTGACCAGCTATCACAATGTTAATAAATCACAGCAAACCGTTCATATCTATACCTACCTGACCCCGGATTCAAAAGGAAGGATGCATGAAATTACTGAAGCTGTAGACGAGAAGACAAGTCGCAGGCTCAGAGTTGGAGATACCATCATCACTTATAAAAAAGAAGTTTTCCTCTATTTTGAAAGTAAAATCATTTCACGAATTGCAGGTAATCAGGCGAGAGTTTCAGATTATAATTTTCTCCAATTCTTTTTACTAAGCGGTATCCTATTTTCTATATTCCTATTTTTCGTTTCCATTTTCTATTTTTTTTCAAGAAGAGATTACTAAAAACCCTGCGGTGAAGTTGTATCTAATTGATAGAAAGACTCTTCTGCGCTTAAAGTATGACCGGTTTTCGTATCTACTAATCTGCAATTTATATCATATCCTCCTGCATAAGAAGACATAAGTCCGATTACCACGTAATCCACTTCCAGAACTTTACCAATCTTCTTTATTTTATTCAGGTCGGCCCCTCCTTTCAAATCCAGACTATTTTCTTCTAACTTTTTTTGAAAAACAAGCCTATCCAGAATTGTAATTTTTTCTCTTTTGGCCAATTCGGTAGATAACTTTTCTGCCAAAAGATCCCCATCCGGATGAACTTTACCGCTTATATCGGTAAAAGTAAGAACAATAGCAGATATACCCGCTTTATCCACCAGCCTCATTTCAAATGTATCAACAATCCTTTCCATGGTAGTTCTCGGCCCCTGAGTTAGATACATAGAAGGCTTCGTCTGAGAACCCGAACAGGCAAACAGGAATAGTAAACTTAGAATATAAAAAAGTTTTTTCATTCATTCCTCCCGCTTTGATAGTAAGGACTTACAAATTGCAAGCTGTCAAGTCCCAAAAAAAGCATTAATAACCTATCCAGACCGATGGCAATCCCCGAACATTCCGGTAAGCCCCTTTTTAAACTTTTCATGAAATCCACATTATCAGGAAAAGCTTCCTTTCCCAGACTCTGCCTTAGTTTACGCTCATTCTCAAAACGCCTTTTTTGTTCCTCATAGTCGGTAAGTTCATAAAATCCATTCCCCAGTTCAATACCCTTCCAGTAGATTTCAAATCGCTTCGCCTTTCCCTCTTCGATTCGGGCGAGTGCTGAAAGTTCAGGCGGGTAATCATAAACAAACAACGGACCTTCAGGCAATTTCGGTTCAATATAATTTAAAAAAATAATAAAAAACAGATCCTCATACATAGCCTCTTCCGGATTTTGCAAAAGGACTTTTTCATTCCGTATAAAACGAAGCAATTCTTCCCTCGAAAGCCCGATATCCAGGATTTCTGTAAATAATTGTTCCATTGTTTTTTTTGTTATGTTATGCCTTTCCAACTTGTTCAAGTTCAAGGTTTCATCTAAAAAACCAAGCAGTTCTTCACAAAATAAAATTAGTTCTTGCTCATTTATCCCCTTAATATAGAATTCTAACATAATGAACTCCGAGGTATGAACTAAACCCCTTTCACCAGAGCGAAAGGAATGGGAAAATTCAAAAATTCTTTCAAGCCCCATGGAAAGGGACTGTTTCAGGGAATATTCCGGTGAAGTAAACAAATATCCCTTCTCCCTTTTATCAGGTGAATACACCTCAAAAGGATCCAGGTAAGGTTCCATTCCCGGCACAGGGTTGAGAATGGGGGTATCGAGTTCTACAAAGTTTCTGGATAAAAAGAAACTTCGAATTGTTTGTATAAATTTTGATCGAAAAATTAGAGTCTGAATAGGTAATTCATTCATGTTACAAAAAGACAAGTTCAACTTTTATTATCTTGATTACAAGACATATTTTATTGATGTCTACTGTGTTTATGAAGATATAGATCTTCTAATTAAAAAGGAAACCAAAGCATTATTCTCTATGCTTATTTTAGCACTTAAACTAAATATACGGCTTCATCTTAAGAATCTTAATTATATCGACCTTGAATACATCAATATAATTTTAGACTTTGCCAGAGATTTAAGAGAACATGATAGGACACTTATCGTTTCCGGTGCTCCTCTTCCCCTGATTCGTTTTTTAGAAAAATTTCATTTTGACACAATACTCCTAATACAAGAATAAAAACTCTGCATGAATTCAGAACATCTACAGATAGTAAAGGAGTTACTTCATTCAAAGATATCTCTACAAAATCATTCTTATCCGGAATACTATCGTATTTATAACAATAAATTAAAAGTTAGTTATCTGGTTAAAATTTTAGATAATAGTACCCAACAATATAACCTTTTATTGCAACTTCAGAAGGAATATCAATACCTTCAAGAACTTTCTAATTGCGAATATATAGTTAAACCCATTGAACTTATTATTGATAACAATTCTACCTATCTTATAATGGAGGATCCGGGTGGTTTATTACTAAATCACTATATTCCGGCAAAAGGATTGCAAGCAAATGATGCTTTTCACATCATCCAACAGATCCTGAATGCTCTAAAGTTTTTTAACAAAGCGGAAATTATTCATAAGCTTATAAACCCCTATAATATCTTGATTCAGCCTTCTGATGCAAGTATAAGAATTTTCAATTTTCAACTTTCTGCTAAAGTCAATAAGAAGAAACCGGCAGATAATATTGAAAAAATATATCCCGAATATATTCAATACTTCCCTCCAGAACAAACAGGAAAAACTAATATTACTATTGACTTTCGAAGCGATTACTATTCGTTCGGAATGTGTATTTTAAAACTTTTATGCGGCCATACCATTTTTTCTACTCCGATCAAGGATAGATTTGATATTGTTACCTATATTTTATCCTGTGAGATTAATCCATATTTCTTCACAAATTTGGGTATTGAGAATAAATATGCAAATATTTTAAATAAACTGCTTACCAAAGATAAAGAAGATAGATATCCTAATTTTGTAGAAATAGAAAAAGACTTACATACTGCCTTTCACAAAAAAAGTAGAACTTCCGTTAATATAGAAATTCCTAATTTTTCTCCCGATCTAAGCATTCTTACTGAAAAATATTATAATTTCGGAACGGTATCAGTCACATACACCAAGGCAGTTCGTACCGTAGGCAAACAGAATATTCCTTTTTTACTATATGTAAATGGTTCACCCAGTTATGGCAAGTCTTCTTTTATAGAAGAATTACGAAAATCATCAAGTTATATAAAAAATGAATTATTTAGTATGTATTGCTATGAAGATAGGTTTGAATACAAACCATTTATAGGTATATCAAAATTACTGCATTCCTTATTTTCTACCCTTCAACATATATCTAAAAGCAAATACAATGAATTGGTAGAAAACATTAAAAACCTATTCCATATTAATCATTTAGATTATTCTTATTATGAAGCACAACTATTTTTTCCAAAAGCAAAAAAGAAAAACAACTCTTATCTGGGCAAAATACGAGATAATAAAAGCATTTATATAGAAGGATATATCAAAATATTAGAACTACTGGGCAATCTCGAATATATTGTTATTTGCACACTTGATAATATTCATTGGGGTGACAAAGAAACTGCTGAAATAATCCAAAATATCCTGCTCAAATCAAATAGTAAAATTCTATTTATCCTATCATTCAATCCGGATCAGGTAACAAAAGCAAGTGATAATCCTTTTTTACGTCTTCAAAACCTCATTGACAGGAAACATTTTCGTACGATAAAACTAAAGCCACTGAATACAAGTAATGTAAGAGAACTTATATCAAAAATTATTGAAATTGATCAGGATAGCCTTTCATTACTATCTAAAAAAATTATTCAACTAACCAATGGAATTCCTTTATATGTACTAGATTTAATCAAAGTTCTTTTAAAAAAAGAAATTATTCATCTACCCAAAGTAACAAAAAAAACTACTAATGCTGATAGACAAAAATGGATTTGTGACTTTAGCAAAATAGATTCTCTCAATAATGAAAAGGATATAAACTTTCTTTTAAGAGAAAAATATAACAATATTCCAAACGAACACAAGAATTTACTAAAAATTGCATCCTGCATGGACTCAGAAATTAACCTGGGAATTATAAGCCGAGTTGCGCAAAAAGATATTTTAGATTGTGGTGTTATATTCGAAGACCTTATGTGGGAAGATATATTCATAGCTACGAATGACAATTTCGAATATATTGATACTCTAAAAGAAATCATCGAAAAAGAACCCGGAGCCAAACAATACTTAGAAAATTATACTTATCAGTTTATTAACAAAGATTTCAAAGATAATATTTATAATAATTATATCCACTCCGAAGATAAGCCCCAGTTACATTTTGAAATTGCCAACCAGTTGAATAAGTTAAGCAAACAAAATAATAAATTTTATTATTATGAAATAGCCCATCATTATAATCATAGTAAAAACACAAGATTGAATAACATAAAAGAATTGAATAAAATTATACAGGCGAACATAAATGCAGCGAATCAATCCATCAAGTTAAATGATTTCCCCAAAGCACTTCCCTACCTTCGCATTGCTTATTCATTATCTCCAAAAAATTCTTTTGATAAAAACAAAAGAAAAAACTATAACCTGAATAAAGATTTTGCCAGAATATTATTCTATCTGGGTCATTATAGGGAAACCATTGAAATTATTAATGAAATCTTCAAGTTAAAGCCTCCCAAATCATACCATGTAGAATTTATTTCTATCTTACTAAAATGTCATCTTTGTATTGGGGAAACAAAGAAAGCCGTTGAACTATTAAATTCCATCTGTGATTTCCAACCGCTCATTCCGATCTCTGAATTATATAAAAAATACATTCCATTACAATACCATAAAAAAAAGCAAATTAAATACAATGGTATCAAATCACTAAATGCAAAATTAAATGAAGGCACAAATAGAGACTATTGTATTTTTGTATTCGATAACTTCTTTCCTCTAAAAAAGGATTTTGATAATAATATAATACTAAATTATGCAAATATAATACTTGAGTTTTCAAAAGATCATAGCCATGATGTTTTTTTTTCATTGGCATATCTCGGCTATTTACTCTTAGACAAGAAAGAACAAAAAACAAATGGTATTCAATTAATAACAGAAGCTTACAAATACTATCAGAGCCATAATATAACAAACCTTTACAAACCCCTTTTCTTCTATTCAAACTATGCTTCGTTTTATTCAAATTCCTTAATAGATACAAATAACTATATATCTCAAACAATAAAAGAGTCTGTTAACAATAATGAAGTTTTATTAGCATCACTAAGTACAGCCAATCTGGCATGGAATTCTTTTTTCATAGTGGAAAATCTTACTATTTATGAAAAAAAACTTACTGAACTCATACAACAGTTAGATTTCAAAGGTACCAAGGAAGTTCTGATTTCTTTAAAAATCCTACTTTCCTTCACAGCAATCATGAAAGGTGATAATAAAAAATTTGTAAATTACAAATTTAACCAATATACTATCTTTACCTATCTATTTGCTCGCGGTCTTTTATTTTTCCACAAGGGCAGAATAAGACGTGCTTTACGATATTTCCAACTCATCAGAACAAACTACCTAAATATAATTATCAATGATTATATTCTATACGAACTTTATTTTTATGAAGCTCTTTGCATAAGTAAACAAGCCAAAAAAAATAAACTACCACTAAATAAACAGTTTGATGAGTTGTTAAAAATTTTACAAGATATAAAAAATGTAAATAAAGATTTAGTGGAACATAAAGTATTGATATTGCAAGCCGAAGAGCTCTGTATCCAAAATAAATTTTGGGACGCTCAAATGTTATATTACCAGGCAATCAACAAGGCAATAAATCATTTTTATCGTTGGGATCATGCAATCTGTAATGAACTACTAACAGAAATCATTATAGAAGGATTTAAAGAAGAACCCTTTATTTACAATTTATTTCTAAATAGAACAAAAAGTTTATTCATTAAGTTAGGAATTTCTTATTATGATAATTCTAATGTTCCAATAGATAACATCACTTTCAACCAGGATGCTGAAAACTCGGACAGTGATTTCAATGAATACTTCATAATCTTCAAGCAACTCTATGAACTTTTCAGAACAGGCAAGAATGAAAACGAAATAAGTCTCAACTTTTTAAAACTCATGCAACAAGTTTCTCATGCAGAAAGAATTGTATACTTCCAGCAGAAATCCGGAGCTACAAATAGTTATATTGTTGTAAATGATTTTAATAAAGACCTATCTTTAAGTCCTAATAGTATCTTCACTACTTATCCAAACATACCACGTAGTTTAATTAATTTCACCATAAAGAATAAAGAAATCTTATCTGATGAAATGGAGTTCGACATTCATCAAGATTCTTATGTATATAAAAAATCTTACGCTTGCATTCCTATTGTCGAAGATGAAATAGTTACACATATTTTTCTGCTGGAAAATGAAAACATATCCAAACTATTTATTTCTAAAAAACTAAAACTGCTTCATAATATGGGAAAGGTAATTGCCATATATTACGCAATGCTTAAACAACAAAAACAAAAAGTAATACAGGAACATAATCTTTATCTGGTTGATCAGGTAAAAAATATACAATACTCACTTCAAAACTCCGGACCTATAGATGGATTCTCCTTATCGGTTTTTAGTGAAGCTATAGACAAGAGTTTTTCCGGAGATTTTTACAACATAAGCATACAAAATGGAAAGAATTATATTCTGTTAGGAGATGTTACCGGTCATGGAATGCCGGCGAATCAGGTTATGCTATTGATCCTTACAAATATAATTACCCTTATAAATGGGAACCCCGATTCGAATCCGTCCAGTATATTAAAAAAATCAAATATATTCCTTTCCGAAAATTTAAAAAAAGTTACGAATATGGATTATACATTCCCGGTATTTTTGATGGCCGGTACAGAAAAAAAGGGATACAGTTTTTCCGGTTCTGTCGGTTTATTTCTTCACTATAAAAAGAAAGAGAATCAGGTAGAACAAATACATACAAGTGATATTCTTTTTGGTTTTTCTGCCCAATCGAATGATTTTATTGATAAAAAATGCATTGTCGAGCAGGGTGATATCATCCTTTTAGCAACTGATGGTTTAATAGAAGCAGAGTTAGAAATGACCAAAGAATACATTGATATAAAAATAGATGAGATTAATGAAATTCTTACAAAAAACTCCAATCTGGATGTTGAAAGTTTGAATCACATTCTTATTCAATATTTTTCTAAATTTGGTTTTATTGATGATGTCACCATGATCTTATTAAAAAAAGAGTAAGGAAAAATGAAGAAATACTATATTCTTTTAACTATTATTTTTGTATCGTTCATCTATTTATCCTGTTCCAGTTGTGAACCGCTTATGGCTCCTTCGAATGAAGAAATTTGGAAATTACATAAGAGCTGGCATTTTCCTCCACCCGCTATCCGTTCCAAAGAAGTCTTCTGTAAAAAAGATGAAAAAGAGTATTTTTATTATAAAAGTTCAGCCACATTAAGCTATGTTGCTCTTGTTACATTAAAAAAACAAAATAAACCCAATATAAAAGCCAGTTGCATGAACAATGCTTTGTTGCAGGGGAAATCTCGAATGTTTAGAGCCATGTTACATTCCGCCGTTCAGGAATATATCCAAACAAAGAAAAGAAAACCCTCTTCAGGTTACGAAGAAGAGATTTTAAAAAATCTGGCTGAGCATAATCGTAAGAAAGAAAACGCAGGTATATATGATTGCAAGTCCCTGGCAACTCAACACGGAAGCGAGGAGTTTTTAGCCTGTGATTGCATTCTTTATGCCTCTTTTCCAGATGGGAAAAAAGGCATAATCGATGAGTTATAGTTCAGGGAAAATATGTTTTAGCTTTCATGGAATTCGGTTGACCGGTAGAACCCAGGACAGCTCTCCATAGAGAACTTCTTTCCGGAACCAAAACTTTCCTTTGGCCTACAGCCATATTAATGGGAATATTGGTAAACACATTATTCCAGATTCCCACAACCATACCGGTCTTCCCGGCCATCCCGGCATGAACAGCATTCTGAGCCAGAAAGCCACAAAAGACCGAATCTTCTTCGTTGGCAGATACACTACGAATTATATAGCTGGGATCTATATATTTTAAAGTACATTCAATTCCTTCACGATGAAAATACTCTACAATCCGTTTCTTTAAAAACAAACCTATATCCTGCAATCTTTGATTACCGGAAGGATCCTTTTCACTGCTTTCTTCAAAAAATTTCTGTCCGGCACCTTCTGCGACAACAATGACTGCATGTTTTCTTGCCTGAACCCTATCTTTCAGGGTTTCGAGGAAGGCACCTTCCCCCTCAAGATCAAAATCATGTTCCGGAATTAAAACAAAATTCACAACCTTGGCGGCCAATGCTGCATTTACCGCGATAAACCCGGAATGACGTCCCATTAATTTCACAAGACCAATGCCATTATCAGCACCCTTCGCTTCTACATGAGCACAATCTATTGCATCCACTGCTTTAGCAAAAGCAGTAGAAAAACCAAATGTTTTATGGATAAAGTTTATATCATTATCAATAGTTTTTGGGATACCGATAACTGATATTTTCACACCACGTTTTTTAATTTCTTCATGCACTGCCTGGGCTCCCCGAAGAGTACCATCCCCTCCAATACAAAACAATACATTAACTCCGAGAGCACAGAGATAATCCACCATCTCGGCCGGATTTTGGGCCCCTCTCGAAGAAGATAAAATAGAACCTCCATCCCGGTGAATTTCAGCTACTGTTTCCGGATAAAGAGGAATAGGAGCATGGTTATATCGCTTTATGAGACCTTCATAACCATAACGAAATCCTAAAATTCGAGGAACCTTGTAGCGATAATGCAACTCCATGACTATAGAACGTATAACATCGTTTATTCCGGGGCACAGACCCCCACAGGTTACGATGCCCGCCACAACTTCCCTGGGTTCGAAGAAAATCTTCTCCATAGGTCCGGCCTGTTCAAAATAAGGCGGATTTTCACCCAGTTTCGTTTTGATCTCTTCCGGAGACTCAAAAATAGTATCATATAAAACTACAGCATTCGGTTTGGTATAAAATTCATAATTAGCAGGATTGGGAACCTTGCATTCTCCCAGAGTTTCGACCTTAGTATTCATAAGTTATATAATTGCCCCCTAATAGTGGTTAACAAAGAATACGATGTACGAATTGTTTTCTAAACGTAAAGCCTTTTATCCATTTTGTTTTTATTTTATAGGAAAGAGGTATATTTTTATTTCTTAGAGAGTGAAATAATAAAACCTTGTATTTGGGAATGAATCCTGCATAATTAGTTTGAGGAGAGAAAATGGGAAACAGATATCTTTACATCTTTTTTTTGAGTATCCTTGTATTCGGATTTTATCTGCACGCACAGGGACTTGGATTTACATATTTTCCCATTGTCCAGAAACCATTTTCGGAACTTTCTCACTGGAAAATCTCTCAAACCTTCGAGCCTGCAAAAACCAATTCTCTTACTCTGTCTGTGCCTTTTCAATATCCTATGGAAGCAAGGCTGCATCCGGAGATCCAAACAGAACAAAAAACAGAAATCGAATCAAAAACTATAAAAAACCTAAAAATAATCGTACATAATAATTTACCGGCACTTACAGATAAGACACAAAATTACCTGTTACCGCTATATAAAGCCGGACAGGTACAAGAAACCGGAATCGTATTCCTTTATTTAAATCAAAAATTTGGCCTGGATTTCGACTTTTCCTTCCAGATTGCAGGCACCCAGATAGAACCCGTTCAATTAGAAAATTTTCAAAGTAAACTTACTCTTTCTTATCGAATTGCAAATAATCTGATAGGCTACCAGAAAAACATAAGTCTTGAGGCCTTATTACAACTTTCCGGTCGGGAACAGTCTGTATTTATCAAGAATAATCTCAAAAAAAATACCTTTTCATCCAAGCGCTTCTCTAACAGATACATCTCTCCGGGATTCCGCCTGAAAACAAGAAATTTTATGTTAGAAGGTTTAGTGGAAATGCCTATTGATTTGCATAAGAAACTCAGCTCTTCGAGCTATCCTCCGGAATACCTTTACTTCAGCCCGGAACTACAGGGACGACTCGGTATGAAATGGTATTTTCCTTAAAGATGCTCTTCCTTGAATTTTTCAACTCCAACTTTAAGGTTTTCTGCAAAGCTATGAACCTCTTCAATTTTTGCTTTTAATAATTCTGCTAACTGTAAGTTATCCTGTAAAAATCGATTGGCATTGTATATAGAACCTGCAATTTCATTGCTGGCATGTTTTTGTTCCGTTACATACTCTAAAATCTCTTTTGAGGAAGAATTTACCGTCCTTATTTTTTCTCCGAGCTTTAGTTCGGTTTCCCTCTGTGTTTTGAGAGTTTGAGTAATACCCTGTGTGAGACGATTTAATTCAACGATTTCTGAAATGATATGGCTTAATAATTCTACACCCGTCCTGGTTTTAAAAATACTTCTCTCAATTTCAGTTTTACTACCGGTGGTCAATTCTCCGATTTTCCTCGCACTTCGGGCCGATTCTTCTGCTAATCTGGAAATTTCATCAGAAACAATTGTGAAACCCCGTCCTTCTTCACCCGCTCTGGCAGCTTCGATAGAAGCATTCAGGGCCAGCAGGTTTGTTTTTTTTGAAATATCAGCTATCATTTTTACAATACCCGACATCTCTCCTACAGTTTTTGAGATATTCAGAATACTCTCCTCAATCTCATTTATAGATAAAGAGCCCTGTTTTGCATGTTCCTGAAGGGTTTTGTAAAATTCGATTGACCGGGTTACGGAAAGACTTGTTTCTTCCATCGCTTTTATCATTTCACCATGTAAAACATGGGTATCCTGAATATCCTGAAACTGCTTCTGGAAGTTTGAAAAAACATTATCAAAACCGGCTGACAATTCTTCCGAACCGGCAGCAATCGATTGTAAAGAATCTCCCTGCCCTTTCATATTTTGCAAAAACTGCTCGGCATTTTTCGACATAAGTTCCGAAGAAGAAGCCAGACGGGAGGATATATCTAATATGGCATGAAACAAGTCCTTTAGTTTTTCATAATATTTTCGGGTCTTCACTTCTTCCCTTAACCTATCGACGGTTGAAGTAGAAATGCTCATTAAGAGAATGCTCATAGCATAAATTATACTAACTGCAAATATATAATTCGCGGAAGCTACAATAGCAACTTCACGATCCAATAAACCCGAACGAATGATTCCTAAGGGACCGGAGATTAAAACCATCAAAAAAATAATAGTCGTAGTCAACCTAGAACAAAACAAAGAACTGAAAACAACCGTGATAATAAGTTGAAAAGAAGATAAGATGATTCCCTCTTTATACTTAACTTTCCCCTGAAATACTAATACACTTAATGATACAGCAGTAAATATGGAAAGTGTATTGGCTGCTATCCTATATTGCCCTTTCCGTAGCAAATACAGGCAAAAAGAAGATAATAAAAAAATGGTAGATAGTAAAATATTTATGAAAGAAAAAGGCTTTCTTGCTCCGGTAATATTTAAGAAGACCAGAAATATTGGAACCAGAATAAAGATGGTTAGTACAAAATATGTAAGTGCCCGTACTTTCTTTTGTAAAAAATAATCGGAGTCTTTATAAACACTAAAGATACTAATTATGAACTTCTTCATTCAATTTCCGAAAAAGATGATTCACGAGAAAAATATCTTTGCAATAACTTTTTTGCAGCTTGAAAGGAAGAAATTCTGCCTTCTAAAACTTCTCTTTCCACATTCGGTAAGGCTTCCTGTATCTGTAAATCTCGAAAAAAATGTTCTTTTAACTCTTCCTGAATAGTACCGTACATCCAGTATTTTGCCTGATTTCGTCTTTTCTTCTCAAAAAAGGAATTTTCTTTCGTAAGATTCATATATTCTTGAATGGCATCCCAGATATTCCCAATTCCTTTTTTTTCCAGGGCAGAACAGGTCTCGACCCTCGGAGTCCAACCGGAACCAGTAGGAGGAAAAAGGTGTAAAGCATTGGCATATTCCATGCGCGCCAGATTGGCCCGATTCTGGTTATCTCCATCTGCTTTATTTATGGCAATGAGATCGGCCATTTCCATAATTCCCCTCTTGATACCCTGGAGTTCATCACCCGCCCCGGCCAGCATCAGAAGCAAAAAGAAGTCAACCATAGAATGGACAGCTGTTTCAGATTGTCCGACTCCAACCGTCTCAACTATAATCACATCAAAGCCTGCTGCTTCACAGAGAAGAATTGTCTCCCTTGTTTTTCGGGCCACTCCTCCGAGCGAAGTACCGGAAGGAGAAGGTCGAATAAAGGCCTTCTCTTCACGGGAAAGGGTTTCCATCCTTGTTTTATCCCCAAGGATACTTCCTCCGCTCCTCTGACTACTGGGATCAATAGCGAGAACAGCCAGCCTGTGATTTTTCCTGAGTAAATAAATGCCAAAAGTTTCGATGAAAGAACTTTTTCCCACACCCGGTACACCTGTAATTCCGATGCGTAAAGATTTCCCTGAATGCGGAATGCACTGTTCAATAATTCCGGCAGCCAATTCTTCATGTTCAGGCAAGGAACTCTCTAAAAGAGTAATCGCCTGACTCAAAACGGCCCGATTACCGGAAAGCACACCTTCTACATACTCACTTTGATTGAGCTTTCTTTTTCTCCGATAATTTTGAGCAAAATTCAGATTTATAGAATCAGGTGGTTCTACTCCTTTTTGCACTCTTAGGGCAGATTCATTCTCTTTCATCAGGGCCAGTCTTGCAGTCCAGCTTGAAATGAAAAGTCTTTTCAGGTCTTATTAAAAGCTAAAAAATTTAACAGACCTGTAAAAACTCTGTTCCTTTTTTATTCCATAACCTGTATGATTTATTCCAAAATAAGTGAACTATCTATCGGCAAAAGTTCGATAACCTTGCCTTTAGCTACTTATAATCCAGGTTAGGAGAAAGCCAGCGCTCCATTTCCTTTAACTCCATATTTTTTCTCTTTGCGTAGTCCTCGACCTGATCCTTTCCTATCTTACCAAGAGCAAAATATCTTGATTCGGGATGAGAGAAATAAAGTCCGCTCACAGAACTTGCCGGCATCATGGCAAAGTTTTCCGTGAGAGTAATCCCCGTATTTTTCTCCACTGAAAGTAAATTAAAAAGAGTTCTTTTTTCGGTATGATCCGGACAGGCAGGATATCCGGGTGCCGGGCGAATTCCTCTATATTGTTCTTTGATAAGAGCTTCATTATCCAAATTTTCTGTCCTACCGTAGCCCCATTCTTCACGCATTAACTTATGCATATATTCTGCAAGGGCTTCTGCCAGTCTATCACCCAGAGCCTTTGTCATAATAGAGTTATAGTCATCGTTCTTTTCTTCAAAGGAACGGGCAAAAACCTCAACTCCGTGTCCGGAAGTTACAGCAAAAGCACCGAGATAATCCTTTCTATTGGAGCTTACAGGAGCTATAAAATCTGCAAGTGCATAGTTTGCATTTCCTTCCTGCTTTATTGTTTGCTGTCTCAGTGAATAAAATGTGCTTAGTGTTTCCTCTCTTTCATCGTCCTTATAAAGGATAATATCATCCCCCACACTATTAGCGGGAAAGAAACCAACTACAGCCCTGGGGTTAAAGCGTTTATTTTCTATAATATCATTTAAGAGTTTTTTTGCATCTTCGAAGAGTTCCCTGGCCTGCTTACCTACAATCTCATCTTCCAGTATCTGCGGATAACGTCCCCTTAATTCCCAGGCATGAAAGAAAGGAGACCAATCAATATAATCTTTTAAAAGCTTCAAATCAATTTCTTCATAAACTTTTACACCGGTAAAGGAAGGACTCGGTATATCTATTTTATCCCAATCGGTTTTAAAAGAATTCATTCTTGCATCTTCTATACCCAGGAGAACACGTTCTTGTTGTCTTCCGTAATAATTTTCCCGAATACGTTCCTGCTCTTTCTTTAATTCTTCTGTGTAACTTTTCTTTGTCTTTTCATTTAATACGCTGTTTAAAACATTCACAACACGGGAAGCATCAATTACATGTACTACCGGATTCTCATATTCTTCCGCAATTTTTACAGCAGTATGAGCCGCTGAAGTAGTAGCCCCTCCAATAAGAAGAGGAACCGTGAAACCTTCCCGTTTCATTTCCGAAGCCACATGAACCATTTCATCCAAAGACGGAGTAATCAGACCGCTGAGTCCTATCACATCAACTTTATGCTTTTTGGCTTCTTCTAATATTTTCTCAGAAGGAACCATCACTCCGAGATCAATCACTTCATAGTTGTTACAGGATAGAACTACGGAAACTATATTTTTTCCTATATCGTGTACATCTCCTTTAACGGTAGCGATTAAGAATTTAGCACCGGGTCTACTATCTGCATTTTTTCTCTTATCCTCTTCCATATAAGGCATCAGGTAGGCTACGGCTTTTTTCATCACACGGGCAGATTTCACAACCTGGGGTAAAAACATTTTTCCTTCACCAAATAATTCCCCGACAACTTTCATTCCGTCCATAAGCGGACCTTCAATCACTTCTAAAGGACTCTGAAAACTTTTTCTGGCTTCCTCCACATCTTCATCAATGAAGTCCATATTACCCTTCACGAGAGCATATGTTAAACGTTCTGCGACAGTTCCTTCTCTCCACTTTAAAGTTTCTTTCTTTTCTTCTTTTTCAGAACCTTTAATCTTTTCAGCGTATTCAATCAATCGCTCGGTTGCATCCGCTCTGCGGTTTAAGAGAACATCTTCTACTCTATTTAGAAGTTCTTTTTCAATATCTTCATATACAGTCAACATCCCCGCATTGACTATGGCCATATCCAAACCGGCTTTTATCGCATGATATAAAAATGCCGAGTGCATGGCTTCTCGAACCGGGTTATTTCCACGAAAAGAAAAAGAGATATTACTTACTCCTCCGCTCACCCTCGCACCCGGACAAAGTCTCTTTATTTCAGAAGTAGCTTGAATAAAATCCACCGCATAATTGTTGTGCTCTTCCATACCTGTTGCTACAGTTAGAATATTTGGATCAAAAATAATGTCTTCCGGTTCTACTCCTGCTTTTTCTATTAGTAAATTATAAGCGCGGGTACAAATACGAACCTTCTCGTCCTTCGTAGCTGCCTGTCCATTCTCGTCAAAGGCCATCACTACCATGGCTGCTCCATATTTTTTAATAACCTTTGCCTGTTCTATAAATTTTTCTTCACCCTCTTTCAGACTTATGGAGTTTACTATAGCCTTACCCTGGATACATTTTAAACCCGCTACAATAATCGGCCAACGAGAACTATCTATCATAATCGGTACACGAGAGATGTCAGGTTCAGAAGCTAATAAATTTAAAAAATGAGTCATAGCTTTCTCCCCATCTAAAAGTCCTTCATCAAAATTTACATCAATGATGTCGGCTCCATTCTCAACCTGTTGCCTGGCAACGCTTAAAGCTTCTTCATAATTTCCTTCTAAAATAAGCTTTTTAAACCGTGGAGAACCTGTCACATTGGTTCTCTCTCCTATCATCAAAAAACCCTTATCTTTAGTTGCATTCAAAGGCTCCAGGCCGGAAAATCTCGGAAAAGCCGGAAGTGGCTTTACTTGCCTCGGAGACTTACCGGTCACAGATTGAACAAGGGCTGCAATATGCTCCGGTGTTGTTCCACAACAACCTCCCACGATATTTAACCAGCCATTATTCGCAAATTCTCCTACATCTCTTGCAAATTCAGCCGGAGTTTGATCGTATGCTCCAAAGGCATTGGGAAGCCCGGCATTTGGGTAACAGCTAATATGAAAAGCTGACTTGTGAGAGAGTTCTTCTATATAGGGCCGCATATCTTTTGCACCCAATGCACAGTTAATTCCAACACTTATCGGCTTTGCGTGCATAATAGAATTATAAAAAGCTTCAATAGTTTGTCCGGATAAGGTCCTTCCCGAAGCGTCAGTAATTGTCACCGAAAGACTTAATGGAATTCTAACATGTAAATCTTCGAATACTTTTTCTATAGCAAAAATAGCTGCTTTCAAATTCAGGGTATCTATATTTGTTTCCGGTAATAAAAGATCTACTCCTGCTTCGACAAGAGCCCTTGCCTGCTCATAAAAAACATCCACCAATTTATCAAAAGTAACAGCACGAAATGCCGGATCATTTACATCAGGGGACATAGACGCTGTACGATTTGTAGGCCCGATAGAGCCTGCCACAAAACAGGGATGATTCGGATGGCTTTCTTGAAATTTGCGAATCGCATTTCTCGCAACTTTTACAGATTCTTTATTTAACAAAACAACTTCTGACTCAAGAGCATAATCTGCCTGAGAAATTTCATTGGAACTAAATGTATTGGTTTCAATAATATTAGAACCTGCTTCTAAAAACTGAATATGTATTGCTTCAATAATATCAGGCTTTGTTATAGAAAGAAGGTCATTATTCCCCTTTAAAGACTTAGAATGATTTTTATACCTTTCTCCCCTAAAATCTTCCTCGGAGAGTTTGTGTTTCTGGATCATAGTTCCCATAGCTCCATCAAGAAAAAGAATACGCTCTTTTAAAAGACGGATTAATTCCTTTCCATTCGCATTTGTATAAATTGATTCATCCAGTATTGTCTCTACCATTGTCTCTACCTTCTTATAAGTATATTATTATATATTATGATTACGTTTTATTCTATTATTGAAAATTGTAGGATATTTGTCTGCCTTTATTCGATTTATATCTATCCACATTTTATCTTTCAAAGGAATATCATAATCAGGATATATAGCTTCAACCGGACAAAGAGGCATACATACTCCACAATCAATGCAAACATCCGGATGTATGTATAACATATCATCCCCTTCCCTGAAAGCATTCACCGGACACTCTGTTACACAATCCGTGTATTTATGTCCTATACAGGCTGATGTAACAATATAAGGCATACATAAAAGGGGGGACCTTCCCCCCAAAAAAATTAGTATCGATAGTGTTCCGGTTTGTAAGGACCGTTTACCGGCACTCCAAGATAGTCTGCTTGCTTTTGGTTTAATTTGGTTAACTTCACTCCGATTTGTGCCAGGTGAAATTCGGCTACTTTTTCATCCAAATGCTTGGGCAGAGTATAAACCCCTACTTTGTATTTATTGGAGTGGTTATATAGCTCTATCTGGGCAAGAACCTGATTCGAAAAGGAATTCGACATCACAAAAGATGGATGACCGGTAGCACAACCCAGGTTTACAAGCCTTCCTTCTGCAAGAAGAATAATTGAAGATCCATTAGGGAATGTGAATTTATCAACCTGTGGTTTAATTTCAGTTCTTTTGATTCCCGGGAAATTTACCAGAGCGGCAACCTGAATCTCTGTATCAAAATGTCCTATATTACAAACAATAGCTCCATCTTTCATTTGTTTTAAATGATCAATTGTAATCACATCATCACAGCCAGTTGCAGTAACAAAAATATCAGTTTCTTTTACTACATCCTCTACTGTACAGACCTGGTATCCTTCCATAGCAGCCTGTAAAGCACAGATAGGATCTATTTCAGTAACAGAAACAATAGCTCCATAAGCCCTGAGAGAAGCAGCAGAACCCTTACCCACATCACCGTAGCCACAGACAAGAGCTCTCTTTCCTGCAAGCATTACATCTGTTGCACGCTTTATCCCATCCACAAGGGATTCACGACATCCGTAAAGGTTATCAAATTTAGACTTGGTTACCGAGTCATTCACGTTAATAGCAGGCACTTTCAAAGTTCCGGCCTTAAACATTTTATAAAGCTGATGCACTCCGGTTGTTGTTTCTTCGGAGATTCCTTTAATATCTTTCAATAGCTCAGGATGCTTTTCATGAACATAAACAGTCAAATCTCCCCCATCATCCAGGATCATATTCGGACCTTGACCATTAGAAAAATTTAACGTTTGAGCTGTACACCACCAATATTCTTCTTCGGTTTCTCCCTTCCAGGCGAAAACAGAAATTCCTCTCTCAGCAATGGCTGCTGCTGCATGATCCTGAGTAGAAAAAATATTACAGGAGGCCCAGCGAACCTCTGCTCCCAATTCTACGAGAGTTTCAATTAATACAGCTGTCTGGATAGTCATGTGTAAAGAACCAGCAATGCGAGCTCCCTTTAAAGGTTGCTTATCTTTGTATTCAGCACGAATAGCCATAAGGCCGGGCATTTCCTTTTCAGCAAGAATAATTTCTTCCCTTCCCCACTTCGAAAGGCTGATGTCTTTTATTTTGTAATCCTGAGTTGTATTCACTATTTACTCCTTTTTGTTGCTTTTATTACTAATATTTTAAATTCCGTAGGTGTCTTAAGAACCGATTTGGCTTCAATTATAAAACCACTCTGCTTTAACCAATCTTCTAACTGCCAGCTATCAAAACCAAGCCATAGATCTAAAAACTTATCACGCATAACTTCTCTATCATGACGGGACAAATCCACAATATAAAAACTTCCATTTTCTTTTAATATACGAAAGACTTCCTGCATAGCCAGAGGCGGATTGGATACATGATGTAAAACCATAGAAGCTACTACTGCATCGGCAGTTTTTGCAGGTAATTTAATCTTTTCAAGATAAGATAACTGAAATTTAATATTACGATAAGCTTTATAATTTCGTTTTGCTTCCTCCAGCATTTTTTCGGAAGAATCAATAGCTATCACTTTATCCGAATACTCCAATAGATGCCCCAGTAGCCCACCCGGGCCACAACCTAAATCAATTACAAGTTCAAGGTTACGCGGAAGGTGTTTTAAAAGCACCTTCCCGCATGATAAAGAGAATCCGGAGTCGTGTTTCATCGGCTACAGCTTTAATCGGGTCGAGTATCTCCCTATCGGAATTGGCATTAGTCAAATACATAAGATATACTTATTTCCACATATCAAGATATCTTGATATGTGTCAAGTTTTTTTCTTTACAAAAGCACGGATAAAAATCCTATACTTTAGTTATGGATTACGATGAAAATAAAGTTTACCTGGAATTAAAAAAATGCCTCTCTTCCCTTATTGGAGGTAGCGGACACTTATCCTCCTACTACCCTATAAGAGATACTTTACAAATACAAAGTGCCAAACCTTTAGGTTCCGGAATGTTTGAGTATTTATTTACAGTAGATGCTTTTCTGGAGACAGAGTTTAAAGAATATACAGAGGAACAAGAAGAAGAAAGACCTGATTCTCTACAGGGAAAAATAGTATTGGATGCAAACTATAAAGTATGTAGAAATGAGAGAGGAGAAGTTTTACTATCCCCCTATCGCTGCCTGCTTTTAGAATCGCCTAAATCAGAACCTTTTCAAAAAAAATCTACAGAAAAACCGGGCCTACTTTCTTCTGATGATATTTATAAACTATTAAACTTTTAGAAAACTTCCAGTTTAATACAAAATTTTATTGACATTTACTTAAATAAGGATATAAATTTTAAAAAATTTTAAACAGGCATACAGGATAATGGAAATATTAAATATCTTTCCCGGTGCATATTATATACAGGACCATGAAAACCACCTTTTAGCAGGTTTACCTCCGGAAATTATTAAAGTCCTGATGCAAAAGAAACTCTCTCCTCCCGATGTAATCTTATTACCCGATATTCCACTCGCAAAAGGGGAGTCTCAGGTCGCCATCGAGTTTCCACTTTATCACAACTTATTTATGAATCCCAATCGAAACGGGAAAAAGTTGATAGTCCTCGGAAATACAAGACGTGTAGAAGCAGCAAGAGAACTTTTGAAACTCTGCTTAATGGGCCCGAATGAAGCAGAACTTAAAGAGATGGGCATATCTCCCGTAGAAGCTAAAAATCTATATAAAGAAACTTCCTGGTTTCATTTAAAGAATAAAGAAGGAATTCCTCTTTCTATAGACGACTTAATCGATTGTCACATTATTGAAGATGAAACTCTTGACCTGGGATGGATAAATATTCAAAGGGTATCTAAAAATGTTTTTAAAGTAAACAAACAAAATGAAGAATTCACATTCAGCTTGGACGTTTCAGTGGAACAAATCCCCCCCTATCCTATTAATTTCGACTTAATCTCAACAAGTCTGGTAAAATTTGGCATAGAGGTTTTAGGAGGTTCCACCGGTTTTAGTGCAACCAATGCTTCCAGCGGATTGGCTCTTTGCTATAATAGCAATTACATGCTCATTGATGCAATTCCTTATTTGAATCACCATTTAAAGGCAAGAGGTATAGCCCGAAATCAAGTTTATAGTTTATTTTTATCCCATGTACATGACGATCATTGTAACATACTATCTTTACTGCAATATAATCGAAGAATAACAATATTAACAACGAATATCATCTTTCAGATGACATTGAAGAAACTTTCTTTAATCATGGATAAACCGGAATCAGAATTAAAAGATTATTTTATCTTTATACCCTTAGAAGTTAATAAAGCAACAAATTATTACGGTATGAAGATTACACCTTTCTATTCTGTACATTCCATTCCGACTATAGGTGGTATTTTCGAAGTAATCCATCAGGGAAAAAGTTATAGAATTCTCTTTACCGGTGATACTCAATCCCTTAAAGATATAAAATCTATGATAGAAAAAAATGTCATTTCAGAAGAAAGATACAATTCTTTAAAAAATATTTATACAGAGCGTTGGGATCTACTTCTGGCAGATGGTGGTGAAGGACTTATCCACGGAGATCCTTCCGATGCAGAGGATTCAGAGTCTGACCGAATTGTTTTTCTTCATCTTGATAAATTACCTGATAAGTTTGAAACACAATTTAGCATTGCTTCTTCCGGAAAACGTTTTACTATACTACCGGGACAAACAGATTATTGGCTCACACGAACCATCGAATTTTTACTGGAATATTTCCCCAAAATGCCGCCCGGCTGGATTTCCAATCTATTAGGAGATAGAGATATTCGAAGATATAATGCCGGTGATATTATTATTCGACAGGGAAGTAAATCACAGGGAGAAGTTTTTATCATCCTTACCGGTTATGCCCAGGTGATAAGCCATGATGGGAAAACGAGGCAGGTTTTAGCTCAAATCGAAGCTGGAGAACTTATTGGAGAAATGGCTTCTATTATAGGGAAAGGTCAAAGAAGTGCTTCCGTAGTAGCACTCAGCCCTGTTGTGGTTTCAACTTTTAGTGAAGAAGCATTTCGGGATTTCATTTATAGTCTCGGTTATGAAAAACGCCTGGAACAATTATGGCTTACACGAAATTATCTTCAGAAATTTGAAGCCTTACGATTTATATCTCAACCAGTTTTACGTTCCATAGCCGAAAGAGTTCATTTTCATACTTTGGAAAGTGTAAATACACCTGCTACATTTTCGAAGCATTTTAAAAAGGGTAGTCTTTTATTTCCTGTTGAAGAAGGTCTTTTCCTTCACTCAAATACGTATAAAACCGAGGCAAAACCCAATCGAGATATTATATACATTTCTCCTGAATTACAATATAGCACCAAGAAAAAAGCAGAAGTAATGGTTCTGGACTCCTTGATGGCCAAAAAACTCAGAAAGAAAATTCCATTATTTCGTTTCTTTTGGGAAGAAGAACTCAGGTTCCCAAGCGCATAAGGAAGGTTTATTTATTTGTCCGGAAATGCATGGATAATATTTTTACTTTCCTTACGAGTCTGGTTTCGCTCAGTAGGTAATTTTCTTGCTCCTTAAAATTGCGATGGATTTTAGTACTTGACAAATATAATAATTTTAAATAAGTTACACCTAAAAATGTCCGAACAGGCAAAACGAAAATTCAATCTTTTCTTAATACATAAGTTACTAACCGAAGAGAAAACTCTAAAAGAACGTGTATTTATTATCTCAATCATTAGCTTCTTTTTTTTCACGTTTATTGGGATTATCATTAACTTAATCATTTCCTTACCTATCTGGGTAATCGCTTTTTTTATTTTTGCTTTTTTTTTCCAGATTCCAATCATCTGGTTCGGAGTTTACAAAAAAAAGATTCGAACTGCATCATTTTTGTTTCTGATAACTCTATATTCAACCGCAACCGTAGCCTGGTTTGGGAATGGTGGTTCTAATTCCGCAAACGCTTTCTTCTTCATGATTATTTTATTTCTTTCTGTTCTGGTAATTGATTCTCATAAACTCATTGTAACACTTATAAATATCTCCCTGGTTTCCTGTCTCTATATGACTCACTATCTTATACCTGAAATGATCGTTGATTACAAAAATGAAGAAGAGAAATTATTTGACTTAATAGCCTCCTATATCTCTATAGCAGTTTATCTCGTTTTAATCCTGGATCTTCTACTTAGAAGTTATTTACGAGAACACCGCATAGCATCTGAACAAAACTTCAAACTCCAGGAACTTAACGAGAAATTACTTCATGACAAAGAACTTTTTGAAAAGATGGCAATTACAGATCCCCTGACCAGCCTATACAACCGTGGAAAAATTATAGAACTTATGGAAGCTGAAATGGCAAGATATGAACGGAAAAAAACTTCTTTCTCTGTAATCCTGGGTGATGTAGATCATTTCAAACAAATCAACGATACTTACGGACATATCGCAGGTGATATGGTTTTGCAATCGGTAGCTTATATTCTGCAATCAAGTTTAAGGAAATACGATTCAGTAGGACGCTACGGAGGCGAAGAGTTTTTAGTTATATTGCCCGGAACAAATATTGATGAAGCACGAGATGTTGCTGAACGTATTCGAAAAGAAATAGAAAACATGGATTGCATCTTTCCTCCTAATACTATCAAAACTACCATTAGTCTCGGAGTAGCCAATATAACTGAAAATGAAAATCTAAAAGAATTATTAAGCCGAGTAGATGAATATTTATACATCGCAAAAAATGAAGGTCGTAATCGAGTAATTACCCTATAAACTTTCATTGACAGTATTCTTCAAGATGAAATATAGTATACTCTATGAACAAAATATCTTTTTTAATCTTATCTCTTTTTTTAATAAATTGTAGTATTTCCAATAAAGCAATCAGAACAAATAGTCTATCAACTCCGGAAGGTAAGCCCAAATATTACCAGTCTACTTTAAATGTTGGAATTCATCTTGTCTTTGGCATTTATCCTGTATGGGGAGATGCTAATTTTGAAGAGACACTGAATCAATTTACTCTATATGCCCAAAAGAACAAAGCAAGCAAGATTCGTTTAATTCAAAAGGAAACTACCAAATGGGTTTATATCTTACCTCCTCTCAGTTTCTTAGTCTCACCGGTAAGCACTGAAATAGTGGGAGAAATATACGAATAAATTTATCTATGTGCGGTAGATTCGTTTACAAATATCTTTCAAAAGAGTTAGAACTCCTCTTTCCTGATTTAAAAAATAATCTATCTTTAAAAAAAAGAAGAACTTACAACATTAGTCCCGGAACTCAAATTATCACAATTAGTAATGTAATAAAATCGGAACTAAAAGATTTGAGCTGGGGTTTTTCTTCAGGAAAGAGACTTATTTTCAATGCTCGTTCCGAAACAGTTTTCCAAAAAGTAACTTTTGTAGATTCGATTCATTATAGAAGATGTTTAATTCCCATGAATGGCTGGTATGAGTGGAAAAATGAAATGAATACAAAAGTTCCCTATTATATTCATCCGAATAATCTTTCATTTGTAGCCGGTATCTGGAAAGGTGAAGAAGTCTGCATTCTTACCAGAGAAGCATCTCCCGACTTAGAACATATTCATTCAAGAATGCCTCAGTTTATCTCAAATAACTCTTTCAATACCTGGTTAGAGCCAAATTCATCAGCAGAATCTATCGAAGAAATTTTAAAAACCCCTTTGACTAAAAAATTTTCTTTTTATAAAACAAATCCTCTGGTAAATTCGAGCAGGAACGAAGACGAAAGGTGCTTACAAGCAATAGCAGAAGAAAACAGACTATTTTAATAATTTAGTATAATTGTTCTTTATAATATTCGTATATTTTATTGTCATTTTATGTGCTGCCGGAAGAGTAAGGTGATGAGGATCAATAAAATCCCTTTCATCAGTCAAAAATTGGCTGAGATCTTCGAATTGTATTAATCCATCCTGTTCTAATTTATGGAAAAATGACAAATAACCCTGATACCAGCGTCCTTCTCTGTAATGCTTTAGCTCCAGAGGACTTTCCGGATTATTAATCATAATAAACCTTATACCCTTTTGTTTTAACTTCAGTGCTACTTTTTGAATCATTCGAACTTCAGAAAAAGGTTTAAATTGGCTGTCTTTTAATGCTTTTTTGACTACATAAATTCGATTCATTCTTAAGGTTTCTGCTCTTTTACAATTATCTTTGTATAAGCGAGAATGATAATCTTCCCCATATTCTTCCTTACTCATAACTTCAAATCTATGCTCGTCAATGGCTTCTGTTCTTAAATAAGAGATATTACGCTCCAATTTGGTTTTACAAAAATTTTGAGAAAGACGAATTCCATAAAAATATTCCTTACCATATTCTTTCGGATCTACCAGTTTAGAAGAGATGTTCGGTGTCACAGTAAAATGCAACACTCTATCAGAGGGTAAACGAAATGATATCCTGTGCCAACCGGCTTTATGAAAGACCTTATCAAATAAAATTTTTTCCTTATTGAAAATTTTTATTTTCATGTCCGGCTTTTGAAAAAAAAGCATCTCATCAAGTTGTTCTTCTTTTTTTTCACATATAAGACTGAAGCTTTCAGGGGTCCAACCTTTTCGCCAAATCCCTTCTTTTGGAATTACGCCTGTATAGTTATGGTATCTTCTTTGACTCCGCAGATGTCGTTCAAAATAAGCATCAAAAGGATCTGCTAAAAATGTTCTGTAAGCATTTATATGAAGAAAACTTTTTGTTGTTAACTGGAATACATCTTTTCTATCCAAACTTTTCCAATTATCTAACAAGAAGGCAAAGGGATAATAAACTCTGGTAGGTACCCGATTTACATAAGCACGCAAACGATCCTCTTCTGAAAATTGAGGTTCTCCATTTTGAATATATAACTCTAAAGGGCATAGTTCAGGTGTTTCTTTTAAAAAATGATCAAACTGTAGGTCAGCAGGATTAAATAAGTAAACCACGACCTTTGCTCCGGTTTTTGTTAGCCAGTTTGAATAATAGTACAAATCAGTAGGAGTCATGGCTACATGAGAAAAAAAATCTACCCGAAAATTTTTGTTGTCAGGAGTGTTTAAAGTATCCTGTATTTCTGTTGGTAAGGCAGAAAATAAAGCTACAGAACTTCCAGCTATTACAATACCTTTATCTTCAGAATATTTTATCTGTTTTATTTTGTGTAGAAAATTATACCAGGGAGATGTATCCCATTCCAGCTCATTTGGAAATTGAAAATAAAGATACGAAAAAAGTAAGCGATCGATCCCCATTAGCATTCCGATGAATAGGAAGCTAGTTAATAACACGCGAAACTTTAAAGATATCCGATTCCACATAACAAAAAACTTACCATACTGCAAAATGCTCTTCGACAACTCCCTTTCCTTTTATGAAATGTTCCGTCTCTCCCTGTTTGAGGGTACCTGAAAAAATTCCAAAAGGTTGAGTAAATTGACTTTTAATAAAAAGTAGATCCAAATTTTCGCTTCTTGCTCCTATAGGTTCAAAAGTAATATCCAGTATATTATCTTCTGTATGCAGTTTTAATTTATTTTTATCTATGGGTTTTTCATAAGAAAAAACTGCCTGACCCAAAGGTATAGGTTTGGAGTCCAACCACAGGCAATTTTCCAAACCGTTATTAAAATCTCCAACCAAATTTATCCCTAATAACATTCCATTATCCGTTTCACCACTTAGACAGGCCCAGTTCCAGAATGTATGAGAAGGAGGATAACCGAGAGTAAAATCAATAGCCGCATTTTTATTCTTTGCCATATAACGATTTCCATCAAAAACGAACTGCCCCTCCGAGCTTAATGCCACATTTTTATATGTATAATTAAACAGCCCTCCCCTAACAGGAGCAATTGTATTCAAGCCTTCCTGTTCAAAATTTATTGTAAAATTAGCAAAAAGCCTTACCCCTTCATAACAAAAAAATAATCCTTTTTTTGTAGGAGATATAAGCCATTGCTTGGGGGCTGCTGTAAGTTTCCAATCCGTATAAAGTGAAGGGGAAAAATCGGAGGCAAAGCCGAAGGGTAAAACTGCCTTTTCTTCGTGAAATTTACCTGTATCCATAGAATAAAAATAAATAAATGCAGTAGAAATATACCCGGCATCCACTATAGCCATACTTACAATAAACGAGTCTCCCATAAAAGAACCATAGATCCAGGATTTCCTCCTGGTAAAACGATAGGGAATCAGGCCTTTACTGTCTATATGAGCTGTTTCAATGGAAAATGGCCGTCCGGTGTATCTTCCCGGGTATTTCTCACAGGAATTTTTTTCTCCGAAAACGGATGGTAACTTTT
This sequence comes from Leptospiraceae bacterium, assembly GCA_024233835.1. NCBI lineage: Bacteria > Pseudomonadati > Spirochaetota > Leptospiria > Leptospirales > Leptospiraceae > Leptospiraceae bacterium. Next base: position 145,245 of record JACKPC010000005.1, on the reverse strand, counting down.
CAAAGGAAGTCATGTTTTCCCCCCAATCTCCAGTCTTTCAGAAAGTAAGTCAAATACAAGTAGTTTTTGAATAGACTTCATAAATTCAATCAGGCAGTTATTAAGATTTTAACTGTCTATAAGTTGTTTAGTTATTCCTTAAGTTTTATTTTATTCCTCTAACTGAAAAAAGGATACATCTGTACGAAGCTTTTCCGATATTTGTTCAAAAGTATTTGCAAGATTTTGTATATCACAGGAAAGTTCAGCAATTTTTACTGTTTCTTCTAAAATTGACTGTAAACTTTCAGATACATTTTTTATAGAATCAAACTGGGATTGAATATCCTTATCTACTTTCTCTGATTGTCGCATCGAATCTTCCATCATCACTTTCAAATCATCACTCAATACAGTCTGGGAATCTGATATAGAATTTATTTGTTCCATATTATCAGCACTGCTATGTATTAGGCTATTTACAATTTCTGTATTCGAATAGGTTTCATTAATCAATATAACTCCACTTTGCACTTTACTTTCAGATTCTTTCATATTTTTACTGATGATTTCTATATTTTGATGTGTTTTATCTGAAAGTTTAGATACTTCTGAGGCCACCACAGAAAATCCCTTTCCAGAATCACCTGCCCTTGCCGCTTCAATTGATGCATTTAAAGAAAGTAAATTTACCTGCTCAGCAATATCCTTTATGAGAGATATTGCATATTGAATATTATCAGAGCTTTTCTGTATTTCTTTCATTTTCTGGGTAGCTATTTTTGATTTTTCGAATATATCCTTAAACCGTTTTACAACCTCTATCATGTTTTCTCTTGACTCATTCGAAGCTAATTTTGAATCATTCAGATTCGTTTTCAAGGAATCCAGAGTATTCATTGCTTTATTATAAAGTTGAATTTGAATTTCTGAAGATTGAACCAGATATTCGCTGAAATTATGAATTTTCTGTACTGAATCTTCAATTTGTCTCGAGGATTTCTCCTGATTTTCAATTACACGCATTGCATATTGCATTTTTTGAATAATTTTCTCGGATCCTATTCGTAGTTGATGAGACTGCTCATTAATCCGAACGATCACATCTTTCAACTTCTTTAATAAATCCTGTATCTTTAAAGTAATCTGACCAAATTCATCATTTGTATAATTTCTCGTATCTATTGTAAGCTTACCTAACGAAAGAGAATAGATACCATCTTTAATAGAATCCAAATTCAAATAAAAAGTTCTGGCCATAGCTTGAGCAAACACTATAGTATAGATAACCATAAGAATAATTATTATAGTTATATGTATATGCAAATAAGAGATCTGAAGTATATTATAATATACAGAAATTAAGAAATAGGTTAAAGTTACTACCGGAATCCAAAAAATTGCAAAAAAAGAAAATAAAAGTCTTCTTTTTTGACTTAACTGTATACTCTCAGGATAAGATGTAATGATAAATTTCTTATCTTTTATCCAGGAACATATTTCTAATTCCGAATATATATAATTACTGATAAAAACAAATGGAACCATATAAACAGTTACTAATGAAGTAGAAAGAGCTACTATCCAATTATGGCCATAAGTTAAGAAATATCCAAAATAAAAAGCGAGAGGGCCTATTATCCATCGAAACATATTGATATAACCTTCCAGCTTTGGATAGGCTATTATAGAACAGGCTTCTTCTTCATTTAAATGCTTAGATTTATCCAACTTAAGAAGCACGGGACGTAACAGCAGGTAACGAAGGATTATCGAAGAAACACAACTAACCGGAACAGCAAAAACAACAAAACCAATCAAGAAAACCGGCAGTACCTTATCTCCCGGAACATTTCCACCAACTATAGCAAAATAAACAGCATGAAAAGGCCAAAAGGCATAAGTAAGAAGTTCCGTTCTTAGAGTGAATCTCCAAAAAAAACGTAGTCCATCCAAAGGTTTTCTCCAACTCGCCTTTTTATTTAATAGATGGATCTGGTTTCATTGTTTTTAAGCGTTCTTTTAAGGACTGTTGAAAAGAATATTTCAATTTTCCCATAAGGTAACGGAAAGCATTAATCATCACATCCGGCCTGGGAGGATCTCCACTGATAAATAAATCCGGTGTCTTAGGCTCCTTACCTTTTGTATAAACCCCACCCGAAATGGCCTCTGTCCCGGCTGCAACCAAAGCCTTGGGTTCAGGCATACATTCCCAGGCAGTATGCAAAGGACCCTCCATATTTTTCCCGATAGGACCCGAAAAGACAACAGCATCTGCATGTTTAGGAGAGGCGACATTTCTTACCATCTGCCCTTCACTATCAAAGACATTATTAAAGCTGGCACTCAACTCACACTCAACACCCACATTGCCTGAGGCTGCGACTTCCCTATAATTAAAGCCCCGTTTATGGGTAAGTTCCTGAAAACGTTTAACATTTTCAGGGATCGGAAAATCCTGTACTTCGAAATCGGCATTTTTAAAATTGATAATTAACTCTTCCTTATGAAAGGAAAAAGAGTAGTTCAATCCGGAATTTTGTAGATTAGCTTCCTCACAAAGCTCAACACATAGACCACAATGCAAACAGGATCCATAATCAAGTCGGATCTCAGTTTCACTTTTTACCTGTATAGCTTTTGTAGGACAAAATTCTTCACAGGATTTACAGGCAGAACATTCCCCTTTTGTTGGAACCGGAATTCCCCTTGCTTTTGGATGTAAAGGAGAAGCTTTATCAAAATCCATTGTTTGATGTTTTTTAAGTAAATTAACAATTTCATATAAACTCATCATAAATCAACTCCCACATAGCTCAGGTTAAAAGACTTATTATTCAAGGGAAAATCACCAATCAATTCTTTTCTTACTGCCAGTTCAAGAGCATGCCAGTTTAACACGGAAGGATCTCGAATGTAAGCCTGTCGAATGCTTGTATCCTGATTCAAATCGAGTGCGATAAGAACCGGCCCTCTCCATCCTTCGACTGAGCTATAATAAAGACCGGGTTCACATTCTGTATATTTCATGCAGAGTGGTCGACCACGAGTTCCTGAAGAAATATCAAGTTTAGGTAATATATTGATAAGAAATTCACAGCTATTTTTAAATTCAATATAACGCAAGAAAAATCTGGACCAAGCATCACCCATCAACTCTTCTCGATAGTCTTCCAACCATAGAGTCATTCCTACCTGATTGTATATGTTTTCAGATAAGCGAAGATCCTGAACGACTCCCGTACAACGTGCAGCCATCCCCACAAAAGAATTTTTATATACCTGGTGTCGACTGATAGTTCCGCAGGACTGAAGCCTTTCTTTAAAAGTGGTGGAGTGTAGAGCTCGCAAAATCTGGGACTCCAGACGTTTTTCGGCTTTCTTTAAATTGTCACTCAATAGTGGTAAATCAGATTTCTCTAATTTACGATTGAGCTTAACTTCCCCCGGATAAATACAGCCCTTCGCAAAACGAGATCCGGTTAAAGTTTCTAAAATACCCAGTGGAACACCTCTGTCGGTAGAGCAAAGCCCGAGAAGGGGATAAAAACCTATATCACCGGCAACTGCCCCCATATCGCCGATATGAATGGCTATTCGTTCTAACTCTCTAAATACAATTCTCCAGAGTTTTGTCTCATCTGTAACTTTTATATCAAAAGCTTTTTCATAAATTTCGGAAAGAGCGGTGCTGTAGGATGCGCAGGAATCTGTGGCTACAGCCTCGACAATAGGTATAGCCTGCATTGGTTTCTTATTTTTTAAAAGAGAATAAACACCTCGTTTCTGATATCCCAATCGGATATGAAGCTTTTGAATCACTTCACCGGTAACGTAAAAACGAAAGTGTCCCGGCTCAATAATCCCTGCGTGAATTGGGCCTACTACATGAGAGTAGCTTTCTTTACCGATAGGAAGCTTAATTCCCCTATATTCAAGATTTTGAATACTTCCATCCGAATTCAGACAAACTGCAATTTCTCGTTCTCTATCGTTCATATCGGAATAGTTATGCAATTTCGAATAATCTTCTACCTCACCTTCCGAAACACCAAAACTATGGCGCAAAAGAGGTAGGGGAACTTTTTCATTAGAATAATTTTCCCTGGGATCAAAATCATCCAGGCGCTCCATTTTTACTGAAGTTGCATTCTGACGGAATGCGTAAATATCCATAGTCCGGTCCAGGCGAAAGATTCCAGTAATGGCATCATATTGTAGTATCTTAGACATTCCCCAGACCTCCATTCGAAAAAATAAATATACTATAAATTACAAAAAGCAAGGATGTAGTAAAAATCAACAGGGTCAATCCAATCCGAATTCGAATATATTTTTCATTTTGGGGGTTGAAAGGACGGGGAGTAATGTTTACTATAGGCAATATTTTATACAACAGAATAGCAAAAAACAGGATACCCATTCCGGGTATGAGTGCATACCAGTATTGGGTTCGAAGTACGGCTATTTTTAAAACCAACATATCGGTTAAGAACATGGGAGTTACCGGCACCGCAAAAGCCATAAAAATAGCGGAGATATACAAAAATTTGGAAATCGGATGTAAGCCTTCCTGGTCGGCAACTTCATTCAGGTTACGACTGGACATATCAAGTCGTAAAACCCCCATGGCACTAAATAAAAGGGTTTTTACAAGGACGATAGTGCTCAGAGCTAAGAAGAAGACTTCATCGTCCGGATTCAACCAGAGAAAAACCCCTATAGAACCGTTATGAAATAATGCAATAAGAGAAGTAATTCTGCGTATATCACCTACCTGTCTGAGAGTCCAAATGCTGTATAGCATAGTGGCAATTCCCATACACAATAAGGCAAATTTGGAACTAAAATGAGGCCCTATAATCAACTCATCCATCTGGATTAAGGGTCTTAAAGCAATCGCAATAGAAACCGGAATAAGCGATGCAAACAGAGCAGATATCTGACTCGGACTCTCCGAGTATGTATCGTTAACCCAGTACTGATTCGGAACCAGTCCTAATTTGGCAGAGTATCCAAAGACCACAAACCAGATCCCGATAATCACCAGGGTTCCCTGATTTTCCAAAACCTGGATATTTTTCAGGGTATTGGAGATATTCATGGATACAACAGTATGAGCTCCGTAGGAAAGAATGATAAGCCCCAAAAAAGCAATCCCCATTCCAAATGAATTCAGTAATAAAAATTTCCAGGCTGTTATGGCAGATTTCTCATTATCACTCATGGCAATTAAAAGGGAACCCAAAAGTGTACAGGCTTCAATCAGAACCCATTGAGCAGAAAAATCCCTCATATACCAGGAAAGGATCAGCACAAATACAAATAGAAAAATTAAAATAGACCAGCGTGGAATATTTGCATTACTCTTCCTGAAGGCAAACAAAATATTAGTAAATACGCTCACAAAAGCAATTATACTGATAATGGTTAGTGTATTTAGATTCATTCTTTTCCAACCTTGTATTTTGAATAACGCTTAACCCTTGCCTGCAATGCAACAGCAGCCACAATAACCAGAAGAGCATCAAAGAAAGAAAGAATCTCCGTTCCGAGTGGTAAGCCTTTATGTAAAATTAGAGCCAGCAGGAATACTCCGTTTTCAAACATTACAAAACCGATTATTAGAGCTACCCAGTGCCTTCTGGCAATAAAACTTAAGATTCCAAGATAGATTACTATCAAAACATAGACTACACTAATTTTATCTATATGAACCGGTATATCAGTAAATGATTCACTCACCATCAAGGACATAAACAAACCGGGAATAAAAAATATCAGGGTAAGCAGATAACCGAACCTCGGATTAGTATGTTCTGATAAACCGGCCCTTTTTATGGTTAGATAGAGAATATAAGGAGTTAAAAATGTTTTAAAAACAAGAATAATCCCGACTAAGACCCAGCTATGAAAATCTTTATAACTATGAACCTGAAATACAGGTCCGCAAAGAAAAATTCCCTGAACAGCCGAAAAGAATATAATTCGATTCAGACGGTTTTCTATAAGAATCAGGATTCCTACAAGTAAAATAAGAAGGTATATAAGATCGTATATCATAGTATTACTTTAACTTCACAAGAGTTCCGAGTATTAGAAGAAATAAATAGGTTAAACCCATTATCTCCGGAACCCAGTTCCACTTTCTCCTGGTACATATTGATTCCCAATAACCAATTCCGGCTACGAGTAAGAGAGCACCGATATAAGCTAACAGGTTATCAAGGTATTCCGGCACATTTGCATTATAAAGAAATTTCGAATGTTCAATAGCCAATTTCAAAATAAACATAATAAGTGAGGCTATCTTTACCTGGTAAGCAGAATCAAAAAGAGCCAGAGATCTACCGGAAGCTTCCAATAACATAGCTTCATGAACCATGGTTAATTCGAGGTGAGTTCTTGGATCATCAAATGGAGGCCTCGCCAGTTCAGCAAGGATTACAACAATAGTAGCCAGAACAAATATGGCACCAAATATAACACTAACCCAGGAGAAATCCATACTCATCTTTGATTGAGCAACTAAAATGATCAGGATAATAATAGGCTCACTCATTACCGATAACAAAATTTCTCTGGAAGTTCCAAGACCTCCGAAAGAAGTCCCGGTTTCCATGGCATAACCGGTGAGAGCAATCCTCTGGATGACCAGGAAAAAGGGAATAAGTATGAAAGAGGTCCATTCAAAAGCAACAATAGACCAGACCATCAAAGAAGCAAATAAAGCAAAAGAAGGAGCTAATTCGCTGTAGGTACCGGAAAAAATTCCATCTATAGGCTTCTTTTGAAATAATCGAATGATATCATTCAGATTTTGTAATATAGGTGGACCTTTCCTTCCCTGGGCTCTTGCCCTCACCTTACGGATGATTCCACCCGCTAAAATCGGAAGGGTGATGAATGTAAAAAACATTACAATTAGATTTAGTATCTTAGGACTCATGTTTACATGCCCGCAAATAATTTTTGGTAGAGCAAAAGTACTCCAACTGAAAATAAAAGAGAAATCGAAGATAAAAATAAGTAGGTGGTCAGCTCGCCGGTTTCAAAAAAATGAATCCAGTATCGACCGAATCCCAGAAGCTTATTCATCAGAGAAAGAAAAAGACTATCCAGTTTTGCATCTCCTGTTTTATTCAATAAAAACCTCCCTACCGAAGGAAAAAGAGGATCGGAAATAACTGAGCCGGGTATAGACACATCTTCTCCGCGATAATTACTACCACAATCCCAGATTTGACGTTTCCAAATTTTATGCCTGAATTTAGAGTATATTAGAAATAGACTTACTACTATAACAAACAGGGAAATAAAAGACAGTTTAAAAACCCAGGTTTGAAATAAACCCGGTAAGATTTCCTTTAACTCCGGTTGTATATAGAAGGGAATCCAGGCTATTACTGGCAATAAAAGAATCAGAATACCGAGAGAATTTAAAGAATAGGTTAAAAATGCAGAAGGAGTCTGAGGCTCAATTTGTTTTCGTGGAACAGAAAGCATTAAAGAAAGAAAGAGTTTCACATGGGAAAAAGCCCCCATCGCAAGACCGGTGCTGATAAAAATAAGCGAAGGAAGAATCAAGAGGGAACGTGTAACCGGCATATCGATTACAATCGAACCCAGATAAAGAAAGGTCGATTCAGAGAAAAATCCAATGGTCCCGGGCACCATGGCAAAACTCAGGCTCCCAACAGAACTGGCGAGAAAAGAAAGTCCGGAAACTCTACCGACTCCTTTACACTCATCTGTGTCGGTACTGGAGGCAATTTTAGCCAGATAACCTAAAGATAAGAACTGATAAGTTTTAGAAACGGAATGGTGAATAATACTAATGTAAAAAACTACCAGATAGGCCAGGGCCAGCTTTTGAATTTCCGGATTTGGATCTACGACCCAGAATAAATATATCAAAAGACTCAACCATAAAAAGTTACTGTTCTCTATCGTGCTGTACGCCAGTGCTCTTTTAATGTCTTTTTGAAAGAAGGAAGCAATTCCTCCCAGAAAGACCCCTATTCCGGCAAACAGGATGAGATACTCTATCTTGAGCAAATCATGCAGGTTATCCGGCATATACCGTAGAAAAAGTAAGAGAGGAAGGTTAATCATCAGGCCGGAATAGGCGGCAGAACCGTGAGAGGGGGGGCCTGAGTGTGCCTCCGGCAACCAGATGTGTAAAGAAGAATAAGCTGACTTCAAAAGTAAAGCGGCAATTAAAAAATAAAGACCGGTAGTATTGCCACTTGGAAGAAAGATCCAGATAGCTAAAAAAATCATAGAAACACTACTGGCTACAAATAAAGCGACAATACTTCGAATAGCCTTGTCTGACAATCTGGAACCAAGATAAATCAGCAGAGCTCCTACGGTAGAGATTTCCCAGAAGAATAAAAGTCGAAAGCTTTTCCCGGAAAGATAAGAACCGGAAAGCCCCAGAAAAAAGATGAAGTAACCTATAAAAATCCGTGCTATATTACGTTTTTCATAGGCTCTTACATAAAAGAAAATGATATTTCCGATAACAGCCTGAAGAATTAAACCCAGATAAATGGGAAAGTCAGGTCCTGAAAACTCTCTACCCTGCTGCCTTGCAATTTGCAGCGGTAATAAAAGAGAAATGCCGAGTAATAAATGTAATAGATTCATAATTAATTATTAAAAAAATGCACAAAGTATGATACACATTTAGAATGAAGCAATTTTACTGTCGACTCATTTCCTAAAAAATAAGTTATACAATTTATTTTATTTAAATATTTTTTTCTTGCGAAAACAACTTAACCATTTTCTCATTCAATGTATGAGCTATACCTGTCCTCACTGCGGAGCATCCCTTCAAAGTTCCAGTATTTACTGCAATTATTGTAATGGTAAGCTTCCTATACGAGCTACCATACCCCAGACAGAAAAAGAAAATTTAAATAAATACATTGAAGGGCTTGAGAAAATTTTAGAATCCAAAAAAAATTCTCATGATGGAAGGGTCTCTCTTTTCTTTTTCGTCATGTTCCTTGCCTGGGTAGGCACAACTTATATCCTTCATAAGTTTATGAGTGGATGGATCCTTACAATTATCCTCTCTGTTGCATTTGCTTTCGCCTATTTCCTTATCTTCGGCTGGTATGTTTCCCTAAATGAAAGTAAGTCCTATAAAGAAACCTTTGATGCCAGGGTAAAGAAAGATATAGAAGAATACCTGGCTCGAAATGGCATCGATAAACAGGAATTCAAGCTGGCCGCTATCGAAGTCCTCAAATCGAATTCCCCCCTCTACCCTTTTTTAATAGAATTTTAAAAATCCATTATATTCCTTCCCAACCAGGAGAATCTATAGTTTTCTTGACAGAAAATCCAAGGAGAAGTCCTATAAGCATAATAAGCGGGAATATATGGCACAACAAAAAAAAGATATAGAAGCTTTCATCCATGCAATCAAGGATTCAGATATAGAACTGATTGAAGATTTTTTGAAAGATGGTATGGATATAAATGCCAAATCAAAGAAGGGAAACCGAGCTATTACCAGAGCTGCCGGCGACAACAACCTTCCTATGGTAGAATACCTGATTAAAAAAGGAGTTGATGTAAACCTCACCAGTACAAACGGAACCAGTGCATTGATGAAAGCAGTTGGGGAAGGAAATCTCGCAATAGTGAAGATTCTTCTTGAAAATGGTGCTCAAACAGATCCGGAAGATGAAATCGCAAAACAAAATTATTCCGCTCTTATAAAAGCCTGCCAGAATGGAAATTTAGAAATCACAAAACTTTTATTAGAACACGGTGCCGATGTTAATGCTGAAACCAAAAACAATACCACAGCCCTCAGTCGAGCCGCTCAGGATGGTTATTTAGAAATCATTAAATTACTAATAGACTTTGGAGCTGAAGTCGACCCGAAAGTAGAAGGTGTCAATTCCGCTCTAATGAAAGCTGCCGAGAATGGGCATAATGAAACAGTTCGCTATCTTTTAGAAAAAAAAGCCAGACCCAATTTTCAAAATAAGAATGGGGAAACTGCTCTTATCAAAACAGCCCAGAGGGGGAATACGGACACTCTGGAGATCCTTTTAGATTTTCAAGCTGATACAGAATTGGAGGACAAGAATAAATTTACAGCCCTTTTTCATACAGCCAAAACAGGCTATACCAAAAGCATGAAGCTTTTAATCGAAAAAGGAGCCAATTTCTTCCACACTGATTCGGAAGGCTACACAGCCCTGATGCTCGCAGCAGAAAGCGGACATACCAAAACCGTAAAACTTCTTCTCTCCAAAGGTGCTGACTTTCATGAAATCAATAACAAAGGAAAAACAGCTCTTGAACTCGCAGAAGAAAAAGAATACTCTGAAATTATTCGTGTTCTTAAAGAAAGAAGAGATGACTACGAACAAAAAAATAGCGAGGGCTACAGTGATATATCCTATGCAGCCATGTATGGTTATACAGAAGCCATTCAACTGTACATAAAAAAAGGACTCTTACCCGATGAAATGGATTCTCGTGGCTATACTCCCCTGATGTATGCCTGCAAAAATGGTCATATAGATACAGTGGAACTTCTTTTACGTCAAAATGCCAGTTTATATACAAGAAGTAAGGTAGATAACTTTACGGCTCTTATGTATGCAGCTCAGAACGGAAACGTGGAAGTTATTCGAACTATAGCACATAGCACTGAAAAAACCGACATTTTTAATGCTTATACAGGTTCAGACTTTATAACACCTGTTTCCCTCGCTGTCCAAAACAATCATATGGAAGCTGTTATTTATCTTTTGCGTAAGGGTGCTCCCGTAAACTTCACCTTTGTAGAAGGCCAGGGCTTAACTCCTCTTATGGTAGCAGCTAAGCACAATCGTGTAGATGTGGCCAGGGTACTAATACGTGCCGGAGCTGATGTAAACGCTCAAACCCTGGAAAAAAATGAGAACAATCTGGGGCAATGGACTCCTTTAATGTTTGCAGCAGAAGCAGGTAACGCAGAGATGATAGAGCTTCTTTTGAAAAATGGTGCAGATGTTCAGGAACAGAATAAGGATGGAAAAACAGCCATCCACATCGCCAGTGAAAAACAGTTCCATGACATCGTTGAACTTTTGGTGAAACAGGAAGAAGACTTTAAGTTTAAACTTCAGGATGGCTGGACAGATTTGATTTATGCTTCCTTTTACGGTCAAAAGAAGCGGGTTCGAAGTCTGTTACGCAAAGAAAATATTGATATTAACAGACAAAACCGTGGAGGCTATTCTGCCCTATCCTGCGCGGCACAAAACGGCCATTTTGATATTGTGAAGGAGTTAATTGAAAATGGAGCCAATATTTCCTTAAAAAACAGAGATGGAATAAATGCTCTTATGCACGCAGCCGAAGTCGGGCATTTTAAAATCTGTGAACTTTTAATCGAAAAAGGTGCCGATGTCAATGACAGGAGCCATACGGATTTTACTCCTCTAATGTATGCGACTAAAAATGGACATGTGAGTCTCGCTAAATTTTTTGTTGAAAAGAAAGCTGATATCAATGATAGAGATAAAAACGGTTGGACGGCCCTCAGTCTTGCTTCCCATAATCGTCACCAGGAACTTGCCAACTTCCTGATTGAAAATGGAGGGGTGGAAGGAAGACCGAAGGGGGCGTATGCGGGTTATGCACCCGATTCCCATATTTCTTCCGATCAGCTGGGCATCAGTAGCAATGTTGACTCATTCGCTAAATTATTATCCGCAAGAGCCTTAGAGCCCCCCCTGGCCATCGGCCTTTTTGGTTATTGGGGAGCCGGAAAATCGTTTTTCATAGAAAAGCTTATCGAAAGAATTAGTTTTATTTCTAAAAAAGTTAGAGAAGAAATAAAAAATAATAGAAGAAAGCAACAGGATTTCTCTTATTACGGAAGAATCGCTCAGATAAAATTCAATGCCTGGCACTACGCCGAAGGAAATCTCTGGGCAAGTCTTGTAGAGCATATTTTTTCTAACCTGAAAGTGTATGATTCAGAAACAGAAGACGAAACGGAAAATAGGAGAAATAAACTTTTAGCGGCAATAGATAATAATCTCAAAGCTTTAAACGAAAATATGCTGGCCCTAAAAGAAGAAGAAGATAAATACAAAAATGAAATCGAAGAAAGGAAACTAGAAGTCAAACAAAAGGAAGAAGATTTAGCAAAGGAAGAAAAACAACTTTTAGAGGAAGAAGAAAAGCTTTCTCAAAAAATAGAGACGATTGATCTGGAAATCAGTAAATTAGAAGAATCTAAAGAAGATAAAACCCTCCTTTTCAGAAACCTTTTTACGAGTAGAATTAAGGAAAGCTTGAGCACGGAAGCTCTCAGCAGAATATCGAGTAATCCAAAAGTTAAAGAGGCTTTGAAAACTATAGATCCGGAACTAAAAAAAGCCGGGGAAATTCCTTTTGATGTAATGGAAAAAAAAGTTCAGGAATTTGTTACAGAAAATATTTATAATCCAAAAAAAGACGAATCTATAATCGAAAGGGTTTTTAATAAAGAAAACTGGAAAGAAGCCTGGACTTCAAATAAAACCAGATTTTTTGTCTGGATTTTCATGATATTTTTTGTAGTAGCCCTACCCTTTGTAATTCCTATTTTAATCGATGTAAAAAATACTGTTTTTCATTTTTTAGAAACAAAGATCTCCTACTTGATTTCTCTTTTAGGTGGAGGTTCCGGTCTGGCTCTCTTTGCAAAAAAAGCTTTGAATTCTTTATCTATGGCCTGGACAAAAATCAGGGAATATGCACCCGAATTCAAAAACCTTGAGCAGAACTTGCAACAGGAAGAAAACAAAATTCATGCAAAGGTAGAAGAAAAACAGGAAGTATTGAACCTACAAAAAGAAAAACTACAGAAAGAAAAAGAAAGTTTAAATACAAAGAAGGATGATTTATCAGAAAAAAGAAATGGTTTACAAAAAGAATACGATAAGATAGAAAAAGAGAAAGATAGAATTAAAGACGATTTGAGGGATTTGCGAAAACAAATATTAGAGCTTAAACGGCAGAAAACCCTGCAACGTGAAGATAATCTTTTAGCTCACTATATTAATGACCGTGCGTCTTCCAACGATTATAAAAAGCATCTCGGACTTCCGGCACAAATTCGCCGTGATTTTGATAAACTTTCCCGCCTGGTTGAGTCTTTCAATAAAAAGTTGGATAAGGGTTTGGAAAGTGAAGAAGATGAACATATGATCAACCGAATTGTATTATATGTGGATGATCTGGATCGCTGTTCAACCAAAAAGGTAGTCGAGGTAATAGAAGCTGTTCATCTTCTATTAGCCTTTCCTTTATTTACAGTAGTTGTGGCAGTAGACCCCCGCTGGCTTACCCAGGCTTTACAAATTGAATACAAAGAATTATTCAATGGAGAACTCGCTCTCGATACAGATGGAGATGGAATCCCGGATTTACAAAGAGCAACCCCGCATGATTACTTAGAGAAAATATTCCAAATTTCTTTCTGGCTCTATCCTATGGATGTAAAAGGTAGAAGAAATATGGTGGAAACCCTGACTTCCAATGTTCAGATTTCCAATGAAAGAGAAATAATCAATTCCTTAGAGGAAAACTGATATGCCTGCACCTGAAGAACTAATAGAAACACTGGATTTGAATCCACCTATGCTTTACATCAACGATGAAGAAAGAAGGTTTATGCTATTACTGGCACCTATCCTTACACGCTCCCCCCGCTCCCTCAAACGCTTTATTAATGTATACAGGTTAATAAAGGTTGGAATGAATGATGAACAGTGGAATGTTTATTACAAAAAAGAAAAGCCTGATGGGATCGGAGATTGGTCTTTTAAAAACTTCGAAGTAGTGATGTTTCTTTTAGCTGTTGTAACCGGTATGCCCAACACATCTCGTATGCTCTATCAGAATTTCAGAGTAAGAAAACAGGGTCTGCGAACATTTGAAGATGTATTAAAAAGAATTAATATTGTCTACAAGAAAGACGAAGACGAATGGTATATTTTTGAAGAACCTTCTGCCAATTTTCCCAAAACAAATGTGTTACATACTAAGAAGAAAGATGAGGATCTTTCATCAAAAGTCGAACATGAAATCCAGGGAGAGAAAGTAAATAATATTATTCTATATAATATGCAAATGGAATTTTTAAATTTTATAAAATGGCTCATGAACTGGAAAGATAGTCAGATAACACGGGAAGCCTGGCTTTCTATGGATATCGATCAGTTGCGCTACTGGGATCCTTTTGTTTCAAGGTATTCCTTCCGCGTCGACCCCCCTATTTTAGATGAGTCCTGAATTATGATGACGTCTCTTAGATTAAAACAATTTCTTTTTGCTTTTTTCTTTCTATTCAGCACTCTTAGTTCTGAATCTATCACGAATGAAAAGCTTATCGAAGAATTTCATCACTATTTAAATCTGGCAGAAACACAACTTAAGCACTATCAATTAGAAGAATCTATACAAAATGCCAAAACTTCCATAAAATTCGGTCTTGAGTATTATAATGGTTATACTATTGAACTTTTCGATCCTTATAATATTATAGGTCTTGCTTACTATTCACTGGGATACTATGAAAAAGCTCTCGATACATTTTTAACAGCAGAAAATATCCTAACCTCAAACCATTTGGATAACCACATTTCATACGGAATTCTATTTAATAATATTGGCCTGACTTATGAACGCCTGGCACGATATGAATATGCAAAATTCTATTTAGATGAAAGCTTAAAAATAAAAGAACAAATTCTGGAAGAAGATAATTTATCCTTTGCTTCAACGTATAACAGTATGGGACTTTTACAATATTCTCTGGGTAACTATGATGAAGCACTTCACTACTACATCCTGGCTTCCGAGATAAGAAGGAAAAATATTTCAGAGGATTCGCTTTTAGTAGCCCAATGTTATAATAATATGGGAATCGTTTATCAGTCAAAAGGGAATTATTCAGATGCTTACAAATACTTCAATAAAGCTCTAAAAATTAAGGAAAAACTTAAAGACCTTGATATGCCGAGCCTTGCAACCTCTTTAAATGGTGCTGCTGAATTATACTATCGACTCGGTAAATATCAGCGCTCTGAAAAGCTATATAAGCATTCTCTTAGAATTAAAAAACGTTTTTTTGGCAACAAACATCCGGATATAGCAGTTATTTATAATGGTCTGGGTAATTGCTACTACAGCCAGGGAAAATATAGTCTCGCAAGAAAACAGTATCAAAAAGCTTATGAAATCCGAAAAAATTTCTTTATTAAAACCCATCCGCAAATTGCAAAACTATATAATAATATTGCTAATATATATGAAATGACAGGTCATCCGGAACTTTCCGAAAAAATGCATAAAAAGGCCCTATCTCTGAAATATAAACATTTAGGGAAAGAGCATCCGAGTGTTACGAACAGTCTTGAAAATTTAGCTGTGCATTATGACAATCATAACCAGGTAGATAAGGCAATCCAGCTTACCCTACTTTCATTAAAAATTCGGTCTAAACTTTTTGGTGAAAAATCCCGTCCTCTAATAGCCACCTATAAGAAACTTCGGGATTTTTATTCAGAGAAAAAAGATTATAAAACAGCTAAAGAATACGAAGCGAAACTTAAGTATCTGGAAAACATTTTTCCGTCTGAGGATAAATCGATAATCCTCATCAAAACAAATTAGTTTTCAGCTATATTTTTCTTTTTCCTTTTTATACTCTTCAATACTGATTGTTTTTACCATGGAATTATGCCCTCCCATATTCGAAACAAAATGCACAGAACGGATGTAGTCTTCGATTACATGAATCTTTTGCAGGGGAGTTACAATTAATAATTGCAGATTTAATTTTCGAAAGAGTTCCAAACCATAACGAGTACTCTCATCAGAACCTCGACCAAAAGCTTCGTCGATTACGACAAAGCGAAATGAGCGAGAATGCTCTTTTTTCCACTCCAAGCCGAATTGAAAAGCCAATGCGGAAGCAAGGATAGTATAGGCCAGCTTTTCTTTCTGACCTCCTGATTTGCCGGAAGAATCACTATAGTGTTCCCTTTCTCTCTCATCCTCCATATACCTTTCACTTACAGAAAAATTATACCAATTACGCACATCTGTAACCCTCTGAGTCCAATTAATATCAGAAGTTTCCTGACTATGAAATCGATCCAGAATCTTTTTTACTCTTAAGAACTTTTCCTCTCCATATAGCTCTTCTTCTCCTTCATACTGATCGAGACAGCGGAGAAGTTGTTCTTTAAAATCTGCAATGGATTGCTCGCTTGATTTATCTGCCAGGATTTCAATATAAGTACCGGGATTATATTCAATTTCCCTTAAAGATCGGTTAATGGTTTTTACTTTTTCAATTATATCGGTAGCATAACCTTCTAACTGAACTCGAAACATCGCAATATCATTAATTGTCTTTTCGTTTAATTCTTCTTTAAATTTCTCCTCATGCCTGGGAAGATCCTCATTTACAATTTTATTATAATATTCTTTAAATTCGTTTCCTGAAGCAATATCTACATCCACATCAGTTGTTTCTTCCGGATAGTTCTTTTTATAAAGAGTCATATTCTTTTCAATTCCCAATCGAAGGGCGGCTGCTTTCTCTTCAAGAGTATGAATCTCAATCCTGCATTTTTCTTCGTATACAGCACGACCTTTCTCAATAGTTTTCAAACTATATGCGTTTTCTTTATTATCTTCTTCGACCTGGCTTAAGAAATGACTTATATCCTCATTTAAACTTTCGAGGTAAAGTTCACACTCCTTTAATACTTCTTCATTTTCACTAATTCCGGAAGAAAGTTGTCCGATTTGTCTATCCGCCTGGGCCTTCAAATTTGTTTTCTCAAGAATTTGTCTCTTCAATTGCAAGAGATCAGTTTCCATTTTCCTTAAGGGTTCAGAACTTGCTTTTAAAGATTCATTTTCCTCGTGTAAATTTTGTATATATCTGGCTTCTGTTTCCCAATTTATTTCTTCGTAATTTTCATATTTCATGAAGTCGTATAGGTTACGTTCTTTATTTTTTAAACGCTCCTGTGCTCTTTCCACCTGGGCCCTGGCTTCATTTAATTTCATTATATCCGAATGTAGTTTATCCAGTTCGGAACGTATAGCTTGAATTTTCTTTTCATTAGTCCATCCCAGGATATAATTACGCCTGTCCTTTATATCAGTTCGATCATCTTTTTCATGTCTATATTTACCGCGTTTTATCTGTCCCTGTTTACTTAAAGCAAAAGGCTCTCTGCGAAAGGAATCCATATCTTCACAGCAAATATAGTTATAACGCTCTAAGATTTCTTTCTCCAGCCAATAGTAAAAAGAGGAGTCTTCTTTTAATTCAATCTTATTGAATAAAGAGTTATCCCTGATATAAGATCTATCTACATGCTTTAGATTTTCGCTAACCCTATAATATTCCAATCTTCCTTTCAAATTTGTTTTGTTCACATAATTACTGATTCTTTCATAAAGATTTTCCGGCACAAGTAAACTTGTCCCGAACCCTCTGAGGATTCTCTCAATAGCACCTTCCCAATCTTTCTCATCTTCCTTCACACGTAGAAGTTCTCCCGCAAAAGGCAAGTCTGAAGATGTTAGATTTAATTCCTCCGCAATGGAATGTCGAATTTGTAAAAGCTTCTCCGGAATCTGAGTTTTCCGACTCAATAGAGATTTCAACTCCGCTTCTTCTTCTTTTCCCTTTTCCAAAAGCTTACTTAGATTTATTTGTATATTATCTCTTTCTAAAATTATATTCTGAACTTTTTGATTGATTGATTCATACTCTTTTTTAGCCTGTGCAAGGTGTTTGTAGAAAACCTCTTCATTAACGGAGCGAGTCCAATCAAGATGCTCTAAAAGATTTTCATAGGACTGAAACTTTTTTAATTTTGCATTTTTTTTCTCTTCCATAAGTTTCAGTTCTTTTTGTATTTCACTCAATCTTCTTCCGGTTTCATTCTGCATAATTAAACTATGTATTTCCGTTTCCCTTTCTCTTAAACGAAATAGTTCTTCTTCATAAGATTCGAGCTGATTATTAATAATATGTAGATTCTCTTTCTGCCTTTGGAGTTCATCTTTCAAAAAGCTTCTTTTTAG
This sequence comes from Leptospiraceae bacterium, assembly GCA_024233835.1. Taxonomy (NCBI): domain Bacteria; kingdom Pseudomonadati; phylum Spirochaetota; class Leptospiria; order Leptospirales; family Leptospiraceae; species Leptospiraceae bacterium. Next base: position 127,137 of record JACKPC010000005.1, on the reverse strand, counting down.
ACCCATAAAATAAAAAGGGCTAGCTTTTTGTTTTAGGTTCGCATTTCCAATAAGTTCAGCCGTCTTTTCAAAACTCTCTAACTCAGAGATGATAGGGGAAAGTTCCTGAAGTTGTCGTTTTGCTTTTTGTACCAATTCAAAGCTGCGACTTAAATTCTCGTAATTCTTTTTCAAACCTTCAATCTTCTCATCAACCTGCGGAACATCCAGCATATGGTTTTTTACAAAATCATTCAAGTTACCGACTGACTTCATAGAAACCGTCTGATAAAAAAGATCCATGGCTTTTTCAGAACGAATCCCAAAAATAGAACGAAAACGTGAACTATAATCTCGAAAGCTATCAAACAGTTCCGTCCGTTCTTCTTTCCGTATATTTTTCTTGAGTCTCAATATATCTGTGCCAAAACCGGTGAAATGCTCAGAAATGTTCAGCTCATCATGAGAAACAACGAAGAATTTTTCTACCCGGTTATTCCGTATCCAGTAAACTTGAGCCAGGCTTACAGCTTCCGAATAACCTTCATTATAAAATATTCCGAGAATAACTGAATACGTATTTGGATCTCTCAGAAATACAGGTCTTGAGTAACCGGTTTCAGCTATTTTTTCATTTTTATATTCGCCTCTTACATAAGTATATAAAGTTCTTTCCTTTCCCTCTGAACCTGCAGCCCGGTTATATACAATTCTTGTATGTTGCACTAACAATGTAGTAATAGCATCCACCAGGGTAGATTTCCCCGATCCTATATCACCGGTGAGTAAGGAATTAAAATTGGAAGGTTCTATTTTCCAGATACGATTATGAAAAGTTCCCCAGTTTAAAAGCTCAAGTCTTTTTAAACGAAAACCTGTATTAATTTCAATCTGTTCCGAGATTTCTTGCATGTTCTTCCAACTTTTGTAAGATTTCAGATAGTATATCTGCATTGATTTTAGCTTTTATAATATTTTTTACTTCGTACCGATCACTTTCATTTTTCAATTTACGTAAAAAACCGTAGTCAATTAATTTATTAATATGCACATCTATCTTATCAAATCGCTTCGCTTCATTTCGATCTTCAGGTAAAAAAGAAACTAACATTTCCTTAATTTCCTTTTTATTCAGCACAAGCCTTGCATCCGTAGAATTAGCTTCCATCTCAGCAAAACGATTTCTCAAAAGTGCAAGGAGTAAAGTTACAGGATAACTTAGCTGCCTTCTTTCTACCAGAAGGGGAAATAAACTCCCCTCTTCCGGCTCATCCTGTGATAAGAATGCGTAACCATCTGATTCAAAAATTAAAACTTTCAGGCCGATTTTATGAAAATAATCTTTTAAAGCCTCTCTATCTTCGATAATAATATTCCAAATTTCCTTTTCCTCTTCATAAACAACACCTTTTAAAAGTTTTAAAACAGCTGCTGCATATCTAAGTGTCTCCATATTTTTCATTTCTGGTAAATGACCTCCGGCAACTTAATTTGAAAATACTTATCCGTTTCCTTATTATGTATAACAAATAGTTCTTGTTTGTCTTCGTGAACAACAGCCTTCAGATCCTTATGAGCAAGGGCAATATATGATATAACTTCAGTTAAACCTTTTTCTACCGGGAAGTGCTGTAATACCTCTTTCAAACTCACCTGTGACTTTTGCTTCATCGTCTGTCGTATCCTATCTTTCAAAACTCCCGGATCCACATAAAGCTGGGTAAAAAGAGCTTCTGTATTTAATTCAGTCTCTCCTTCTTTAAACTCAGTATTACTGAGTTCTAAATCATCTTTTGGTTCCCAGAGAGGTCTATCCATTACATTATGATTTAGTAAAGTATGTTCAATAGAAAAAAAAGATTTTTTGGAAGGAGGATTGTCTTTCAATTCCAGTGCCTTCTTTTTAATTTCCGTTACCAGGCTGAGGATTCTTTTATTCTCCTGCAAAGACTTCTCATCTAAAAACTTTCGAACCTGCTCCACCAACTCATGGTTCATACGGTTTACCTTGTCTCCCGCTTCGACAAGATATACTTTAATTTTTTGCAGTAGATCATCCGGTCGCGTTTCCTGCACTTCCTTTAAGCTATATACATTCTCAACAAGGTTTTCAAATTCTTTTTGTCGTTTACTCGACATTAGAAATTCCCAGAAAGCACGAAAACTTTTTCCCTGGTCAGAATCCCAAATAGTGTCCTGGACTTGAAAAACTTCCTCTAACAATTTTCCCTTAGAAAGAGCAGAAATTTGTTTTTCTTTTAGATTTGCATTTAGTTCACGAAAATTATACTCTACCTGCCGAAAATCAGCTAATAGTTTTCTTGCCAGATCCCTGGCTTCAACAAAATTTTCTTTGACTCTTGTCTTATCCATCACAGGAGCCTGGCCATTTTTCAAGGCTTCAATTTCTTCTTCAAGTTCTTCTTTTTGCTTTTCTAAATTCCGAATCCTTTCATCAATATCCTGTGAGGTTCCATAATTTATATCTTTAAGAATATTATAAATTCTCAATAATCTGGACTCGGTTCCTACAAATTCCCGTTTTTCCAAATCCTGAATCCAATCCAGAGCTTTTTCAGCGGCAGGTGTCAACTCAAATAATGCATCATCTCCTTCCTTTCTGTAGTATTTACGAAGGAAACCATCATTTGTCCATCGTTCCAAATAATTTTTGGCTTGTTCAGGATAAATTCCGCTACCTTCCGATTGGCGAAGAATATACAAGTAATCGGATAATTCTATACCGAGACTTTCGGAATCTAATGTAATACGATTATTTTGTTTAAAGGCAGAATATAGAAATCCTAATATAAGAGGAAAAGAATCTGCCCGAAAGATCTTCAAAGTCGGGTGAGTTTCCCGTAAAAACTTCAAATAGGCATAATTCAATTCCTGCATTTTATGGAACATCCTCTGCTTTTATTTTAGAAACCTTATGTTTTATTTTTTTCAAAGCAAAACGAATATCATAACCTATTGCAAATACGCAGGGAATAAATGTAAGGGCCCCAAATGTACCGGAAGCCAGTCCCCAGGCAAGTGCCAGAGTCATAGGGATTAAAACCGGGTCGGAACCTCCGATTCCATAGGCTGTTGGCAATAAACCTGCCATCGTAGTAAGGGTAGTGAGAAGAATCGGTCGAAACCGAACTTCCGCTGCCATTATAAGTGCCCTATAAGGATCTTCATCTTCTTTAAATTGGTTGATAAAATCAACAAGTACAATAGAAGAATTCACAACCACTCCTGCAAGACCTATCACCCCGATAAGTGCAAAAAAACTTAAAGCCTTTCCGGCAGTATAAAACCCAATTATCACTCCGATTATACCCAGGGGAATGGTTCCGGTAATAACCAGGGGTTTTAAAGTACTATTAAAAATTAGAGCTATAATTGCATATATAGCAAAAAGTGCAACTACTCCGGCCCTGGCCAAAGATGCCATCGACTTCTGGGTATTTTCCTGTTCTCCCCTGAATTTAATGGCATAGCCCGGATAACGAGTTCCTATATCCTGAAATTTACTGAATACAAGTTTATTCGCTTCCGTAGAAGTAATATGGCTTTCCTTCACATCAGCTGTGATTGTAATGGCCCTTTCAAAATCATAATGCAATAAAGCTTCCGGCCCTCTATAAATTTCCGTTGTTGAAATAGCTCCGAGAGGAGTATTTAAACCATACTTATTGGGGAGCTTAATTCGGTTTATACTTTCCGGGTCTCCCCTGTGTTCATCATCGTATAGAACCCGTATCGTTATCTCATCTGTTCCTTTTCTGATATTTGAAACTTCATTTCCTTCATAAGCAGCTCGAATCAAGCTCGCAGCTTGTAGAGTCCCGATACCGGTTTGGGCGGAAAGTTGGTTTTTAAGTTTCACTACATATTCCTGACGACCTAAGTTATAATCATCACTAATATTTACGATTCCTTTTATACTTTTAAGATAATCCTGTATTTCAGCAGAAATTTTTCTTAAAGTTTCATAATCTTCTCCCTCTACGGCAAGCGTAATAGCAGCTCCAATCGGAGGAGAGGGAATAACCTCTTCTATGAATACAGATTTGGCATCAGGAAGTTTGAGAACATCGGGTTCTATTTGTGCAATGATTTCTCCCGCGGTTCTTTTCCTGTTTAGTTCGGGCGTTAAAAAAACTTGAATGACCCCTAAATGCTCCCCTACCCTTGTCAAATTATCCTGTGAATTTTTTTGCTGAATCCCCGCTTTAATCGAATAACTCACCAATTCCTCGGGAGGAAGTTTTTGGATAATCTTTTCAACATACTTCATACGGCTCATAGTATCGGTAACGCGAATGGAGGGAGAAAATTCCACTTTTACAATAAATATTTCAGAACCTTCTTTGGGAAACAGGTTAAATTTCATTTTAGAAGAAACATATACACTTAAAAAAAGTGCAATAAAAAAACTGGCAAAAGAAATGTATCGAAAACGGATAATAAAAGAAATAATCTTTGAAAAAATATCTCTAAGCCCGTTAAAGAAACCATCTAAAACTCTTCTGAATAGATTTACATGCTCTCCCGGTTTGGGTAAAGTACCGGCAAATTGTGACATCCTTCCGGGTAAAAGAAAAAAGGATTCAAAAAGACTTATGCTTAAAGTACAGATTACTACAAAGGGAATCTGCCAGATAAATTTCCCCATAATTCCGGACATAAACATCATTGGAGCAAATGCAGCTACTGTAGTCAAATAAGTCCCGATAATTGGTACCACCAATTCCGAAGAACCCTGGACTGCTGCTTCAAGAGGATCCAAACCCTGTTCCCTATAACGATAAATGTTTTCAGAAATTACAATACTATTATCAACAAGCATTCCCAGAGAAATGATAATACCAAGCATAGAAACCAGGTTAAAGGTAATATCATAGATTGGAAATATTATCAACATGCCAAATAAGGTCAGGGGAAGAGAGAGGCTCGTAATGATAGAATCTCGAAAACTTAAAAATAAAACAAGAATCACTATAACCAGAATAAAGCCAATAATAGCATTAGACTGAACAACATTTAACCTGTTTTCTGTACGTTTCCCTTCATCATTAATAATCGCAATTTTCGTTCCCTTTGGTAGAGTCTTATCGAATTCTTTTAATTTGGCTTTAATACGACTAACTGTATTAAGTATATCTCCCTTTTCTTTCTTCAAAATAAGAAGGTTAATAGCCGGAAATCCATTCGTAGAAGCTAAAAACTCCGGTCTTTGAAAAGTATCACGAGTTTTGGAAAATAGTTTAAGGGGAATCGTATTTCCAACTTCATTTCCGATTACCGGCAAATCCAGTATTTCGGATATAGTCTCAAATTCTCCCGTAGTCCGAATATTTCTTGCGTCCCCCCTCGAGAAAGTACCCGCAGGAATATTTACATTTCGTAACTTGATAGATTGAATCACATGCTGAAGATTCACATTATGCTTTTCCATCTTATCCGGATTTACAAGGACATGCCACTCCCTATCCCTTTGACCGAATAGATCCACCCGTGCGACTCCCGGAATTTTCTCCAGCTCTTTTTCTGCCAGTTTTGCAGCCTGGTATAATTCATGTGAACTAATGTCTCCATACACAGAAAGCTCCATAATAGGAAATTTACCGCTCTTACGTTCCTCAAAAAGAGGTCTTTCTGTAACCTGCTCAGGCAAATCAGAAACCTGATCCACAGCTTTTTGCAGATCATTAACAACCTTGGCCGGGTTTTTCTCTTCGAGGTCTACTTTGATAAGAATTTCCGACACAGACTGCCTTGATATGGATCTGACCTGCTCCAGACCATCTACTTCCCGAAGCCTTTCTTCGATAGGAATTGTCACCAATTGCTCAATATCCGAAGGAGGACTCCCCGGAAAAACAGTAGTAATCTTTACCTGGTTAAAATCTACATTGGGATAGGCTTCGCTTCTTAAACTAAAGATAGCCATTATACCCGATAAAATCAAGGAAAGGATTGTAAGCCAGGCAAGGAGAGGATGACCTACAAAATAGTGAATCGCTTTTTTCATATTTTTCTCTTTTTTGTAAAAAATAGTAGAACAAAGCAGGCAGGCAAGTAAAAAAAAAGACCCATCCCTATAACTAAGTTGTGATTTTTCCCTCTCCAAAATCAGGATTTCTTACAAAAAATAGGCCTGAATTAAGATAGATAATAGCCGGTCCCGAAGTAAATCCCAGTTTTACTGGTAAAATAGTTTAACTAAATAAAAATAGCTTAGTCAGTTTTAGACTCATCTCATTTGCGGCCTCCATTTTAGCATTTTACGAGTTCATATATATAAAGACTTACAGTACACAGCTCAGTTTGACCTCTGGAGGTCTGGAGGTCTGGGGGCGATTCCCGTTGACTTGAAGTAGCACAGAAATCTACCAATGATTTAAATCACACTATTTTTTTAGAATTTTCTATTGTCAGCTTTCAATACAAAAAAATTCAGTGGTGGTTAGTTACGGAGGTAACTATTATGAAAAAAACAATTTTTGTTTTTATTCTTGTTATTCTTTTCTCCTCATGTAAGGAAGAGAAAAAAGATAATACTATGGCCTACGCTGCTCTGGCACTCTCCCAGACTGGATCAGGCGACTCAGCAGCCGTTGCAGCAGCAAAAGCTCTGCCCGTGTTAGATGTTTCATCCTATGCTCCAGCAGATCTTGCAGCATTGAAACTATCCGGCGTTGTTTCCAGTGTGGATATGAGTAAGGGAACCCCTATTGTAAATTTCTATGTTACAACGGACAAAAATCGCTTGAAGGGTTTTGGCTGGACAACTAAGAACAATGCAGCATATACGAGTACTACTGGAGCAAAGAATACTACCGGGACAACTACAATAGTTGATGGTCTTACCGCTGTCAGTAATATGCAATTTACAATAGCTAAACTTGTAGCAGGAACCAATGGCTCTCCAGATCAATGGATCAATTATATTGCATCTACTGTGCCTTATACAGGAACAACAGCAGATGGAGTTACTACAGTCACAAGAGGTTCCGGTTTAACCTGGCCAACTTATGATAATAATGGAACGCTGGTGGACAATGGTGATGGCTCCTATAAATATACTTTTTCTAGAGATATAACAAAATCGAAAGAAAATATAGCTCAAGAATATATTGGCACAACAGTTGCCACTCTATCCACTGCCACAACACCAGATGCAACCCGTGTAGCAGCTCTTGGAAATTTGAGCTATGAGCCTACTCTACCACACCGTATTGCAATATTAATTGGTTCCGGAAATGCGCGTGGAACCTCTACTAATAATACTGATGGAACAAGACGACCCGTATGCTCAGTTGCCTACAATGATGAAATAAGTGCCTGCTCAGGAACACTAGTCGCAGGTGTGCTTTTTGAAAATAGTAAGACAATTACCTATGACTTCACTCCTTCTACTGGCGTTGAACTTTCAACACTTCAGAGAGATATTGTAAGGGTGGAAACTTGTAATAAATGCCACTCTGACTCTGCTATAATAACTGGAGCTACAACAAGAGGATTAACAGCACATGGTTCCAGACATGATGTAAAACAATGCGTTACCTGCCATACAGACCAGGTAAAAGTTGGATCTGCAACTGCCTTTGCTGAAGCCGTATCGTCAAACTATGTATTTCCTACAAATCCTAATGCGAGTGGTAGAACCTACCTGGCAGATGGTGAGTCAGTTGGAAATTTTCCGATTATGGTTCATAAATTACACATGAGTTCCAAGCTTACCAAATCGGGTGACGGCTATAATATCCACGGATTTAGATTCAATAATCCTACAGGAACAGGAACTGCTGCGACAACTGTAACAACTTTTACCAAACAAAAGGATTGCAGCACCTGTCATACTTCCAATAAGACTGCAGCTAACGAAGATAATTGGAAAACAAAACCCAGTCGTCTGGCCTGCGGTTCCTGCCATGATGGTATGAATTGGGCAACCGGAGCTTTGAAAAAAGTTAAAGATGGTTCTATTGGTTCCCACAATGGTGGTGCACAGGCAGACGATAGTAGTTGTACAAAATGCCACACCTCCAGTGATATTTCCAGTAAACACGGTCTATAATTACCAAATTTTCTTCCAATCCCCCTCGATCCCCCGAAGGGGGTTCCCACCCAAGTTTTTCTATACACTGCTCCCCCTCTGGGGGGCAGTTCCCGTTGCACAGAAATCTATCAGTGATTTTTCCTCCTCCAAAACGAGGACTTCTTACAAAAAACAGGCCTGAATTAAGATAGATAATAGCCGGTCCCGGACTCAGGGAAATTGCAGATTTAGCTTATAAACTCAATCACCTTTCACCAAATCTTTCCTTTAGTCCTTTAAGATCGTTTTCCAATTCCTTCAAACTCTCTTCTCTTTCTTTCTGCTTTAAGTCTTCCAGATACTTCTCATACTCTTCTGTAGATTTTTGCATTGCCATCTCATGGCTAATTTGTCCGGCATGGTGGAGGAGTTCCCTACCATTTAATTGTAAAATGGCATCCAGTCTGGAAATCCAATCTTTCATATACATGGGAGTTCTTTGCTGCGCCATCGTTTCAGCAAAGGCAAGGTATTGTTCGACTAAAAGTCCGAGTAAACGAATCTCTTCTTCGCTTAGATAATTCTTGGCAATACTCACATCCGATTTGCGAATTCTTTTTCCACTCGGTTTATCATAAGATTGCATTCCGAGTAAAGGCAGGCTGGCATCTGCCCTGCGATAGACAAGTTCGGCAGCGGTTTGTTTGCTGATGGCCCAGAGAAGTTTGTTTTGCACGGTCTTAAAAAATAGAATCGTATTTTCATCCTTCGGGTCATAATCGATACTGGTCGTATAAATATCTTTAATCTTCTGGTAGAAGAACCGCTCTGAAAGCCGAATTTCCCTGATGCGCTCCTGAAGTTCATCGAAATAATTCATCGACTTGCCGGACTTAAAACGCTCGTCATTGAGAGCAAAACCCTTGATAATATACTCTTTTAGCCTCTGGGTCGCCCAGATACGAAACTGGGTGCCCTGTCGGGATTTTACCCGATAGCCAACAGAGATGATAACATCGAGGTTGTAATGTTTTACTTCTTTTTCTTGGGTTTTTCTCTCAATCGCACCATGCTGAGTGGTTAGTCGGAAATTCCGACAGACCACTTTTTCTTGTAATTCACCTTCCTGAAATGTATTCTGAATATGCTCAGCAATTGTACTCCTACCTTTCTGGAATAAATCCGCCATTTGAGCCTGTGTCAGCCAGACAGTTTCGTCTTCCAGACGGACTTCCAGTTTGACTTTACCCTCAGGATTTTGATAGATGATGATTTCGTCGGTATTCATGGGAGAATGTTTTTGGAATCTTTAAGCAGGGCAATATTCATTATTTCTTTCTCAGGTTTTTAATACTTTCCGGATTTTGTTTTACATGAACAATATCCAAATTATCCAATTTTTCAAAAAATTCTTCTTTACTCATTGAATTCATTGACATCTCAGAATCATAAATTTTTTGTCTGTAAGCTCTCAAGGTCATCTGATATTCAGGAATAAACTCAGCAAAACCTTTATGAGAGCGTTTCTACAACTTCAATCACCTTATCTAACTGTTCTGTTGAATTATAAATATGAGGAGCAAGGCGAATTCGATTTAAACGCAAGGCTGATATTACATTATTCTTTTTTAATGCACTAAATATCACATCAGGTTCTAGTCCTGGTATATCAAATACAATGATTCCGGTTTTATGTCCGGGAAAATCATCTACATTCACCCTGCAACCAACTTTTTTTAGACCTTCAGCCAGATAATCTGCCAGTTCATAAATCCGTTCCATAACCTTAGAAAAGCCAATCTCATGCAAGATCTTAATAGCTGTAAAAAAATAAATCCAGTCAGTAAAATTTGGTGTAGAAAATTCAAAGCGATCCGCTCCCGGTCGAATCAAATCCTTATAAGGTAGATATTCTTCTCCGTTGACTACAGAACTTTGTCCCAGAAAGACTGTATTCATATCTGCTAATCTTTCTTTTCTAACGTATAAAATACCTATTCCGAGAGGTCCGAGTAACCATTTCCAACCGGAAAAAGCCATGAAGTCAATATGCATAGTTTTCACATCTATAGGAACATGGCCTACTCCCTGTGCACCATCTAAGACAAAGCAAATATTCTTCTCGCGACATATTCGGCCAATCTCTTTTATCGGTAGAGGCATACCGGTACACCAGTGCACAGCAGAAATGGTAATTAATTTAGTATTGGGCTTAATGCGATTTCTGAAATATTCTAAAAATTCTTCCGGAGAATCTTTTAACTCCAAAAAATTTAATAAGACTCCTCTTTCTTTCCAGTGGTTCCAGGGATAGACATTGCTGGGATATTCATTTTCCAGCAGAAGAATTTCATCACCCGTATCAAGCCCCAGACCCAGAGAAATAAAATTCATTCCTTCCGAAGTATTATGAATAATCGCTAACTCGTCTTTATCACAATTCAATAAAGAAGATAGAATGGAGATAATCCCCCGTCTGACCTCCGAAAAAGTTCCCAACTCTGTAAAAACACCTTTTTTGGCGTATCCATGAAGATAAGAAGTTACTTCCTGAAGAATCCTGTTTCCTATAGGTGTTGTTCCGCAATTATTCAACCATATCAATTCTTGATTGACAGAATAGTCATTATAATATTTTTTCCACTCTACCATACTGAAAGTTTTTACAGGGGAGTTTTTTAGTCGAACGATTTTTATTTAAGAAAAGAGGAAAACAAGCCCTTTTATACAAATGGAAAAATAATCTCAGCTACAATTTTCTTTGCAGGAGGAATACTCAGATGGTCTAAAACTTCATTTACATGAATGTTACCACCCAGGCGTGTAATACTCGACTGAAGATAAGAAAGTCCGATACCAAATCCCAGTTCTTCTTTATAGTATCTTTCATCATAAATATGGTTTATTTTAAAGAAAGGTTCGAATATTTCATATTCCAGTTCCGGAGGAATTCCATTAATTCCCCTACTCACTTTTGCAGCCGGGTTTACTACTACAATAGACAAGCCTGTAGGAGAATAAAAACGAGAAATTTGGATTTCTGCCTCCTCGGGAGAATACTTAAAGGCATTGGTTAAAAGCTCTCGCATAGAAAGCTCTAAGAGATCTCCGTTGGCTAAAATAGCCTTATTTAACCTGAGATCATCGAGTATAATCTTGTGATTTTTAATGCTTCGTAAATCTTCGACATCCTCAAGGGCATTCTGAATATGGACCTGCACTCTTTCCGGATGAATCATTTCAATAGGATAATCTTTTTCATAAACCTTTAATATATGATCGAGGTTTTCTTTTATATTTCGGATGGGTAAGGAATTATCAAGAATCGATTTAATGATTTCTTTTTTCACGAGAAATGCATTATTATCCAAATCTTCTTTCATTGTCATTTCCATGAGATCAATAAGAGAAACCAGACTCCCAACCCCCATCCCCTGAAAAATAGAATGCACGATTGTTTCAATAATCGTCTTTCCGAAAGAGCTTTTAGAATTTAAGACTCTCTGTTCTTTCCAGATAAGCCATTCCAGTTGCTCCTTCATTTTTTCTTCGCTGCCAACGGAATAATTCATAGACTTCTTTTTGAACTCATAGAACTCCAGAGCCCTGCGAATTGTGAGAATCAATTCATCTTTCTCTGCTGGTTTTTTCAGGAATGCAAAAATCAATCCTAATTTTTTCTTATATTCCTCATTAACATTTGTCTTGTCTGAATGGATAATGATAATGGATTCAGAACGAATCCTTCGTAAGGCCCTTAAAAACTCGACTCCTCTCTCTTCCGAACGAATCAGTTCCGTAATCACTACTTTCGGACTATAATAAATAAGAGATTCCATTGCATAGGGCATCTGATTGGCGGTCATAACAGTTAAGCCCTCAGACTTGCAGGCCTGGTAAAGAGTGTCCAAAACCAGTGGATTCTGATCAATGATGAGTATATCAATTTTAATACTTTTTTCCGGTGACTGGGTTTGAGTCATATTTACCATGATTGATAACAATATTTAGAAAAAGCCTGTTCCTGCAAAGATAAAAAAATATTCATTCAGTTTCTTCTTCCTGAAAACTGAGTAGTTTGTATTTCCAACGCAGGGAGTAATATTGTTTCTTTATACCGGAAGCTTTTTGTATATAAGGATTATTGAATAATTTCTGATAAGAAAAAGAACTCTTACTAAACCGTAAAGCGGTTTTTATCTTTATATCAGTAGCACCCTGTAAAAAAGGATAGAAATGCCAGAAGTATTCAGAAGGGAATAAAATTGCAAAATGAGAATAAAGAGTGAATCGATAATCCAAGTCTGCAAGGTGATCAAGGCAGAAATTCAAGAATTTATCTCCTCTTGAAAAATTTTTCCCGGCCAAAAAAATAACCGGTCTGCATTTATTAAGTTCTTCGAAGTGTTCCTGAAAAAAAGGAAGAAATGTTTCCGAGCCCGGATCCAGGCGAACAAAAGATAAAACTCCATTTTCCGGCAATTCTGATAGAATCACACTTTTATCATATATTTTAACATTATGAATATGATTTAACTGAAGAGATCTCTTTAAAAGAGAAAGCATCTCGGGCTCATCGATAAAGGTATGGATATTTCCATCTGTATACCTCGAAAATGGAATGCTATAATAACCAGGTTCTGAACCCAGATCCAAAATATGGATATTTCCGTTATACTTTCTTAATTCAAGGATAATTTTTAAAGCCAGATAAGTTGATTCGGTATCGTACCATCCGCAGGTCCTAATCTGGTTTTCAATATCCTGATTATTCTCCAGGGCTATTTTTCCGTATGTTCCTTCTCCAATTTTATAAGAAATATCCAATGAATCAACCTGTTAAGAATTTATTAACTCGGGCATCCTACTTTATTTTTTATAGAATGCAACTATTTTTTTATAAGATAATGCTTTACTTACTTCAAGGAAGGAAAATTCTAATAACCCATGTTAGAAAAAGAAATAAGCCTCTTTGTGGTTTTTAACCTGATTGTAGTGGCACTTCTCGCCATTGATCTAGGTCTTCTGGGCAGGAAAGGAAGTCACAAAATTTCCATTCGAAAAGCAAGCATCTGGTCTCTTATCTGGATAAGTGTTTCCTTTTTATTTGCAGGGTTTATTTTTTATTATATGAAAGACCCTTCTCAGCCAGGCATACATAAAGAAAAAGCCATGGAATTCATAGCGGGCTATCTTTTAGAAAAATCCTTATCTGTGGACAATCTATTTGTCTTCATCATGATCTTTCAAACATTTAAAATCAGCTCAGAAGAACAACCCGATGTCTTAAAATGGGGAATTATAGGGGCAGTCATTCTCAGGGCCATTATGATTTTCATGGGGGCGGCCCTGATAAAAACATTCGGTATGGTACTATATATTTTTGGTTTTTTCCTGATCTATACTGCTATTAAAATGGCTCTTCACAAGGAAGAGGAAGAATTCCATCCGGAAAACAGTAAAACGATTCGATTTGTAAGCAAACTCATCCCGGTCAGTAAAAGTCCTCACGGTGGGAAATTTTTCCTTAGAGAAAACGGAAAACTATACGCCAGCACTTTATTTATCGTATTAGTTCTGGTCGAAGTAAGCGATGTAATGTTTGCTTTCGATTCGATTCCGGCGATTTTCTCCGTAACAAAAGATCCGTTTATTGTTTACACTTCTAATATTTTTGCAATTCTCGGGCTTCGAGCCCTGTATTTCTTAGTAGGAGGTATCATGGATCTGTTTATCTACTTGAAAACAGGTGTCATTGTTATCCTGGCCTTTGTAGGGATAAAAATGCTACTTCCCCTACCCGGTGAGTTTTTTAACATCCCCCGCTACCACATTCCCATCCATGTATCCTTGAGTATTATTTCTTTAGTTTTATGTATTGCAATTTTTGCATCCATTCCTCAGTATATAAGAAATAAAAGGAGTTATTTGTCATGAAGCAATTTTTATCCATTCTCTTTTGTAGTACGATTCTCTTTTTTTCCGGTTCCATAAAAGCAGAAGAAGTCCCAAGCAGTGGAGAAATGCTAATCGATGTGGTTATAGCCAGACCTCTGGGACTTGCCAGCCTGGCAGTGGGTTCCGGGCTTTTTATTATTTCCAGCCCATTTGCCCTGATGTCCGGAGAAGCCAAGCAATCCCTGAAAGAAACCGGGAATCGCCTGGTTTTATACCCCTTTAAATATACATTTATCCGTAAAGTTGGTAAATTCCCCGGTTTTATGGAAGAATACGAAGTTGTAACCGATTAGTCTTTCTTTTCAGCCTTCTTCCCGGAAAAAGAGGAAGGCCGAAATAATTCTTCAATAAACAAAGAACCCTTCTCCGGCTCTATACGTTCTGCATTTTCAAAAAATAAAACCATTTTCTTATTGATATTGATACTCATTCTCATTTAAGTAAGGTGAAAAAATAACCTTAAACTGTAAAGTTATTTTTAAAAAATTTTACATTCTAATTTGAAAGAACTCGAAAGATATAGAGTATCTCCATTTTTAATAGGATACTTTTTTCCCGCCTGAAGCTTTTCTCCATTCAGGAAGGTTCCATTGAAAGAATCGAGATCTTCAACATACCAGAACTGATTATCCCTATAAAACATGGCATGAAGTCTGGACACCGATGAATGTCCTTTAAAAACTTCCTGACCTACTCCATCTCTTCCAACTGCTTCACGATGAATAGGAGTTATTTCTGAACCTTTCTCGGTATAAAGAACAAGTTGTAAGGACTTTGTTGCCAATGATAAAACCCCACTAATAAAAATAAGGAAGATGTATGTTATAAAATAAAATTAAAACTTGGCAATTAAATTTTTATTCAGAAAATTTAATTTGAAGAAAAAATGTATTCTATTAAAAAAGTCGGAAGCATTTTTTTCGCAGGCGAGCCATCACAAAGCTTGCTCACCCGCGATTCCGAAGCCTACAAAATTTATCTTCTTCTTTTTGATTCAGCCCGAATAGGCACTTCTTGCTTTCTTAATTCCATTTTTTGGGAACGCAAAAACAAATAAAAAAAATAACTTAAAAGGCTCAAAGCCGACAAAGAAAGGGAAATATCTAAAATAGAATGGGTATTGAATTGCATATTATCCTCTAAGGAACTTTATTCTTATTAGACTACCCTGTCAAGTATTCACTTAAAAAAGTAAGCTTTTCTTTCAGGAATAGAAGCACGTAAAAAATTGAATAATATCATACCGCCCCTGACACTTCCATGACAATCGCAAAAGGAAGCTATGCTATACTATCTTCCATGTGGTCGAATCTCGTTGTTTTCCATTCAGAAGCTAAAGACAGAGACTCAATTATATTTCCGGGCCTTTTCCACTGGAAGACCTGCATGAGAACGGTTTATATAGGAGATGAAAGAATACTCAGTTCTGAATACTCCACAGTTAGAAGGGGTTCTTACTTCCGTCTAAACGGATACGAAGCTTATGCCGAGCTTCTACGCATTGTAAGCGGTATCAAATCCAAATTATTAGGTGAAACAGAAGTTTTTGCGCAGTTTAAAGAACGTTTTAAAAATGAAAATTTACCGGATTCTGCTCTCGGACACTACATCGCCAGACTTAGAGATCAGTTAATCGAAGATAGTCGTAAAATTCGCTCTGGTTACTTAAGAAACCTCGGAGACCAATCTTACGGCGGAATTGCCTACCGTTATCTGAAAAGTTCCAGATCCATCGCAATGTTTGGTTCAGGTCAATTAGCTGAACAAATGCTGCCCTGGCTTCTCAAAACAGGAGCAAAAGTCAGAGTCATTGCCAGAAATTCGGACAGACTTAAAGAACTTCAATCGAGATATAAAATCACCACAGCCCTCCTTTCTGAATACACACCGGAGGAAGGAGAGGATACTGTTATTGCAGCTCCTTTTTCCCTAGAACGCTGGATACCTTCTTTACCGGAAGGTGCAAGAGCCATAGACTTTCGTGAAGACGATACCGGGGATTTTTTTCCGGACAAAATCAAATATGTATCCTTCGCGGAGATTCTCCATTCTTTAAAAGAGAACGAAAGGAGAAATGCCATTCTCAGACAAAAATTAGAATCCGTTATACAGGAAATCATTTTTGAACGAGAAAACATCTGCCAAAATTTTATACACGGTTGGGAAGACATACCTTGTCTCGTATAGTTCGCATTGGTTCCAGGAAAAGTGCCCTTGCCAGAATTCAATCCTACCTGGTTGCAGCTGCACTAAAAGAGAAATACCCCGATATCCAAATCCAATTTCTTTTCAAGGAGTCTCTTGGAGATAAAGACCTGAGTTCTCCACTCTGGAAAATGAGTGGTAAGGGTGTCTTTACAAGGGATTTCAAGGAAGATATCCTCGAAGATAAAGTCGATCTGGTTGTCCATTCCTGGAAAGATCTGGAATTAGAAGAAGATGGACAGACTGAAATTCTTTCCATTTTACAGAGAGAAGACCAGAGAGATATCCTATTATTTAAAACAGAAGCCTATCAGAACCCGAACTATTCAGAAATACGCCTGATGAGTTCCTCTCCGAGACGGGAGTATAACCTGGGGAAATTCTTCTCCAAAGCCTTACCCAAAAACTTACAGCAAAAATCCATTCTTTTTGAACCTGTCCGGGGAAACATTCAAACACGAATTCGAAAATGGCAGGAGAATCCCGGTATTCAGGGAATTATTCTGGCAAAGGCTGCTCTCGACAGGATGCTGGCAGAAAATTTTCCGGAATGTAAAGAAGAAGAATTCGTGCAGATACGTTCTTATCTTCGTATCATTTTACAGGAATCTCTTTTTATGGTTCTCCCTCTCTCGGAGAATCCTAACGCACCCGCACAGGGAGCCCTGGCAGTTGAAATAAAATCCGAAAGAAATGATTTAAAAACTCTGCTTGAACCCTTACAATCAGGACAGGTTCGAGATGACGTTTTTACTGAAAGAAGGGAACTTAGAAAATATGGAGGAGGCTGCCATCAGAAAATCGGAGTCGCCTGTTTCAGTAGAAATTACGGAAAAATCCTCATTACCAGGGGGGAAACCGATAATGGGGAGGTTTTGAATGGAAAAGCTCTTCTCAATTCCAAAAAACAGCCGGTATCACAAAAACCAGAAGAGGAACTCTGGCCTCTAAAAGGTAAAGCTCTTAAATTTAATCGAAACTTCTTAAGCCCGGTATCTTTACCGGAAGGTCCTCTTTTCATAACCCGAAGCACAGCCTGGCAAGCAGAATGGACAGAGAAAGAAACCGGCAAACGAATCATATGGTCAGCCGGTGTTAAAACCTGGTATGATCTGGCCGCTTTTGGCCTCTGGGTTCATGGTACAGCCGATAGCTTTGGAGAAGAGGAAGAATCCCATCTTGGTTTTCTACTGGGAGAAAAACCTTCCTTTATCAAACTCAGCCACCTTGGAAGTGAAGTAGTTCGTTCCGATTATCCCAAACTGCCGACCTATTCCTTGCAACTTCAAGACAATGTTCCGGTTCTTTCCAGTAAGAAATATTTTTACTGGATGAGCGGAAGTCAATTTGACCTTATGTTACGACACGATTCAAAAATTGCAGAAGGATTTCATGCCTCAGGACCCGGGATCACCGCGAAACATATTCAGAACCGCCTGGGTTCAGACAGTCGAGTGGATATTTTCCTCGATTACCAGGATTGGCTCAATTACCATGGTATAAAATAACTTCTCCTTAAAAGATCGGATTTTTAAGCAAACTCATATTGATTCGCCTTCTTCCCCGACAAACTTTGGAGACTCCAGTTATTACGTTTTAGTTTTATCCACAAGAAAGCTACTTAATTTTCGCAAAATATCACCCGGAATCAGATCTAAAACAGTAGTAGTAGAACGATTTAAAAGACCCGGAATACAAACCGCTTCTTTTTTCCCGGCAGATTTCAAAGATTCTTCCACCACTTGAGAAGCATCCATCCAGAAAAAATCCGGAATAAGGCTTTTGTCAAAATTTGCCGTATCCTGAAAATTTGTTCTTGTAAAACCAGGACAGAGAGTCTGAACATAGATCCCTTTCTCCTTCAACTCTTCGTGTAGAGATTCGCCAAAGCTTTTTACATAGGCTTTTGTAGCGGCATAAGTTGCACTACCGGGAATAGGAAGAAAAGCCGTTATAGAAGAAACATTAATAATCATTCCCTTCTCGTTTCTTTTCAGAAAATTATTACTGGCGGCATGACTCAAACGAATAAGAGTATTTACATTCAGTTGAATCTCTGTAAGTTCTTTGTTAAGATTCAGTTCTGAAAATTTCCCGGTTGTTCCAAAACCGGCATTATTAATCAACATAGCCAATTCTTTATCCTGGGCTATCCTATCCTGAATTGCTTTTACATCTTTCTGTTTTGTAAGATCAGCTACAATAATTTCAGCTTTTCCGATAGAGGAAAGCTCTTCAGCAATTCGATTCAATTTGTCAGAACTTCTGGCAATTAAAACCAGGCTATAGTCTTTGATAAGCTTTCGAGCAAAAGCTTCCCCTATTCCACCGGATGCACCGGTAATATAAGCTACTTTTTTAGACATAAATCCTTCCCTGTATAGAAGATAATACCATCTTTTTTTTGAGCCTTTCCCGGTCAAGAAAGATCTTTACTAACGATTTAAAAAACCCTGATTGACTTTATTTAAAACAGGTGAAAAGATGAGAAAAAAGGTTTTTTCAGGAGTTATTATGAAGTATTTCATGCCACCGGAATTTAAGGCTTACGTGGCCTGGTTTGCCGATCTAACCTTACCCGTTGCTCTCAAAATATACCAGAACATCGAAGATATTATCATTTCAGATGAAGATAAGGCCATGCTCCGCTCCTTAGAAAACAAAAGAGTTCTTTTCTTTACCAACCATCCGAGTCAGGCCGAACCTATGATCGCTTATCATATAGCCAATATGATGTGCAGTCGGTTTAATTATATGGCTACACGCAGGGCTTTTGATTTTATTTTTGGTGCTCTCGGGAAACTCTACCAGAGTCTCGGGGGTTTCTCCATTATACCGGGCATTGCTGATAAAGACTCGATGAAAACCGCAAGAAGCATTCTGGCCTCAGACAAAGGCAAACTGGTGCTATTCCCCGAAGGAGAGCCCATGTGCGGAGAAAATGACAACCTGATGCCTTTTCAGCCGGGCATTGTAAAACTCAGTCTCGGTGCCTTTGAAGACGCCAGAAAACAGGATCCGAATGCAGATATTGTAATACTTCCCGGCTTTATTAAATATGTCATTAAATCTCCGGACAATGTAATTGTGGATGATCTCATGCGTTCCATTCGGGTAATTGAAAGAAAACTCGGTGCAGACGCCGGAGATAGAAACTTACTACGTCGTTTTATGATGGTAGGAAGACTCCTCTTAGAGAAAGCCGAAGAAGAATATGGTATAGAAGTTGACGAAAATGCCGAATACAATTACAGGGTTGGGAAAATTCGCCATGTTATGTTAGATAACGTTGCAGAGAAAATCGGCATACAGGGCTATAATAAAGACGCCGATGCTATCACCAAGTTGCGTTTTCTAACATCAGTCCTGGAATTAGTTGAATTAAAATATCCGAACTCAAAAGTTCCAAAATTAACAGATACCGAACTGGCCTGGGCCAACCGGGAATGTGTAAAAGCTTATGACATGATAGTAATCAAACGCGATTACCTGCTTTCCTGGCCGAGTCCGGAGCGTTTCTATGAATATTTGAACCGCTATGAATCCTTTGTTTTAGGAAGAACACCCCATGCTCTGGGAGGTGAACCCGCTCATTTACCTCGCAAAGCCCATGTGGTATTTGCCAAACCTTTTCTTCTCTCTGAATACTATGAAGCTTACAAGAAAAATAGAACCACCGGACTCGACTCGATACTTCAACGTCTAAACGATGATTTAAGAAGGTTAATGAACAACACAAAAGAACTGACCCGCTGTATTATTCAGCCTTATGATATGGGCGATACAGCCGTCCATGACTTTCATTAGAAGAAGAGCTGGCTACATGACTGCTGGTTTAACCGGTAGTCATGTGATTAAAACACTAGTACCAAATAAGGGAAGAAAACCCACGCGAACGATCGCAATTTCTATCTCGGAACCTGTAAAAACAGTTTAGAGATTACGAATGAATCATAATTCTTTTTTTAAAGTCACATTTCAGAGTAGAGAAAATGTGATTGATTTTCTGAAACATCGCTTACCTTCAGAGCTTTTGAAAGACATATCGCTGGATACTTTAGAAATTGCTAAAGATAGTTTTATCGATCCGAATTATCGAGATATACAATCAGATATGCTATTTAAAGTTTCTATAGCCGGAAAAGAGAGTTATATCTATTTGCTACTTGAGCACAAGAGCTATCCTGATAGAATGACAGCCTTCCAGCTTCTGAAATATATTGTTGGAATATGGACTCTGCATCTGAACCAGTTAGAAAAAGGCGAAGCCGAGAAACAAAGAGCTACGCATAAAGCCAGACTAAAAACCGCTATTTCTATGCGCAAGAAGAGCCTTGATTTATTACTGATTGCGGATATTTCTGAAATTCAACAGAAATATTTAGAGAAGCTTTTTAGAAAAATAGGTATCTAATAAGGATTCTGCAAAAGTCATTTCGCCTGGAAACTTCTGGAATCGTAATCATAGCAATAATTCCGAGAAGAGCTGGCTACCGGGGACACCTGTAGGTGCGCATTACAATAACACCTACAGGCCAATCAACAGGGAAAAGATTAATCGATCATCCCAAGAATCTTGTTTGCACGCTTCACGAAATCACCCATCTGCTTTTCTTCAAGTAACCTTGCAGAAACAAGAGCCAAATCGTAAATGTGCTGAGCCAATAATTTTCCTTTCTCTTCATTAACCCCTTCGATATGCTTCAAAGCCGATTTGACTATAGCCGAACCGGAGTTCAAAACAAGAGTGTGGTTTCTCAAGAAACTGGCAGTGTCATGTCCCATACCAACATTCATCTCACTGATACGACGAAGATGCTCGGGTAAAGTTATCAAAGACGGGACATCTCCGGATTTCAAAGCCTGCACTTTAATTTCAAGGCCATCGCGTCCTATCATCTTAGTAAAAGCTTCTTTAATCCTATCGGATTCAGTTTTATTATCCTTATCGACAATTTCACCCGCTGCATCTTTATCTACAACTTGATCTACTACATCTGAATCCACTCTTTGAAAACGCATATCCGGATTTTTCGTTTCAAGGAACTGGATAAAGTGAGAATCAATCCTTGAATCTACCAGTATGGCTTCAAGCCCCTGGGACTTAAAAAGATCCATATATACCGAATTTGCTTCCGTTTCGAGAGCGTAGTATACTTTCTTATCGTTTTTCTCCTGGTTTTTATCCCAGTATTCTTTTAAAGTAACAAATTTTCCTTCAGTAGATGGAAATAAAACTACATCTTTCACACCTTCATAAAACTTTTCATCGTTAAGAATAGCAAACTTGGCAAAAAGAGAAATTTCATCCCACTTCTTTTCGAAGTCAAGTCTATCTTTCCTAAAATCTTCTGAAAATTTATCAGCCACTTTCTTAATGATATGCGAGGATATTTTCTTTACAAGAGGATCCTGTTGCAGATAAGAACGAGAGACGTTAAGCGGAAGATCGGGAATATCAATAGTTCCTTTCAAAACACTTAAGAAACTCGGAATTAGTTCACTTGCTTCGTCACTCACGAAAACGTGGTTGCAATAAAGCTTAATGCCGTTCTTGTTGATATCCATTTCATGTTTCATTTGAGGGAAATATAAAATTCCCTGAAGTCTGAATGGATAATCTACGTTAAGATGGATCCAGAAATGAGGCTCTCCCGAAAAAGGAAATAGATAATTATAAAACTCTTTATAATCTTCTTCTTTTAAGGAAGAAGGACTTTCCGACCATAAAGCTCTTTTTTTATTGGCTTCTTCTTCTTCAACGGTAATCGGAACAGGAAGGAAATCGCAATAACGCTTTATCAGATCCTTTAATTTCCACTTATCCAGATATTCGCCCGAATCACTATCGAGATGAAGGGTTACTTTAGTTCCCCTATTTTCCTTCTCAATTTTGCTCAGCTTAAACTCAACTCCGGACTCACTCTCCCATCGAACACCTTCACTCCCCTGCCGATAGGACTTTGTCTCAATTACTACTTTAGTGGACACCATAAAGGAAGAATAAAAACCCAGTCCGAAATGACCGATAATTCCGGTTTTACCGCTACCTTCCTCTTCCTTACCGGCAGAGTTGTATTTCTTTACAAAATCTTCCGCTCCACTAAAAGCAATTTCATTGATATACTTTTTTATTTCATCGGCTGTCATACCGATTCCATTATCTTCAATCGAAAGGGTACGGGCATCTTTATCAAATGTGATAGAGATTTTATAGTCGGTGCCGCCCTCAAACTCTTCACTAAGAGCAATTTTTTTCAGCTTGGCTATGGCATCGGTTGAATTGGATACGAGTTCTCGAAGAAATATATCCTTTTCCGAATATAACCATTTCTTAATAATTGGAAAAATGTTTTCCGTTTGTACTGAGACCTTCCCAGTTTCAAAACTCATAGATTAACCCTCCTTAAAAAAATCAGTTGCAAACTTCAATAAATATTCCTTTTGTAAATTATCAGATTTCTGATAAAGTTCTAAAAGTGATTGGTTGTTACAATTTCTCTTCAGTTGCAAAAGTTCATAAACCTTTTGCTTTTGAAAACCTTTTTCCAGAAGTGAGTTTTTAAGTAAAGCACCTTTTTTCATCCCGATAACTCTATCCAATTCCATCAAACTTTCGGGTTCGAGGGGGAGTATTTTCAAGTTAAATAGGGCTAAAATATTGATGCCATGCTTCACAATCCTGACCCGGAAAAAGAAAATAGAAAATCCGAAACCCAGCACCAGGCTAAATCCCAGAAAATAGGGAAACCAGTGAAATGGCTCTTTTTTTGGCCTGTAAATGCCGGATTCCTTAGAATCAAACGAAGATTTGGAAACATAAATAGCAGGAATCTCAGCTGATGCGGTTTCATATTTTTCCGAGGACGGGTTGAAAAAAACTATTTTCACATTCCCGGGTAATAGATTTCCCTCTTTTCTCGGTCGAAGGCTATAGAAAAACTCGGTATTTGAGTAAAAACCATGACTGCCATTCTGTAGTTTTGTAAATTTTCTATCTCTCGTTTCCCTTATATACGTTATATCAAAATCGGCACAGGCTCCATTTTTACACAAAGAAGAAAGTGGATCCCGAATTAAAAGACCGGCTCCCTCACCAAAGACTTTCAGCCTTAGCTCAAGATTTTGCCCCAGGCCTATTGTATTGGCTTCAAGATTTACTTTAAGTTCATATTTCCCTACCTCTCCTGAAAAATCTACAGGTTGCGGATTGGGTAAACCTTTTACCTTAACCTTTATACCTTTTGCTTCCATCACTCTCGCTGTGAAATAGGTATCGGGATTTCCTTCCACATCAAAATGAGTATTCCCCAGAACAAATGTTCCTTCTTTCAAAGGAGTGAGAGCGTATATTTCCTTGTTATACGGGATAAGATCATAAATTCGATTGTTTACAGTTTCAGTTTCAGAAAGACTGATACTGACTCCATCTAAAAGCTCAGATGTAAAAAATGGAAATTCCATATTTTTCATCTGATTTCTTTCAAAATAGGGCTTACTCATATTAGTATACAAAATTTTATAATAGCCAACTACAGTTTCCCCCACATATACTTTTTCCTTATTTAAAGCAAATTGAATTCGAATATCGTCTTCTGCAGGTTCTATATAGTTATAGTTTCGGAAAGGATCTCTTCCATTAAAAATTCTATCAAAAATGGATGTAGGTTTCTGTACTTTATAACGTTTATTCTTTACTGTAAAACTTACATTTCCGGAAGAATAAGTTTTACCATCCACATTTATCTGAATCTCAGGTAAACTCAAAGTTCCGTGCTTTGAAGTCACTACACGAAATTTTACAATTTTCTTTCGTTTCACCTGAAAGTTTATGGAAGAAAAACTTTGTTCTATACCAATATACTCAGCGGTTACGGAATCTTTTGAAAAAATATTTCGGGGAACTACTACATCAGGATTTCCATTTATTTCAAAAATAGCATAAAGAGGCTCTCCCTTTAAAACCGTATCTTTAGAGAGTCTAAATTGCACCTCAGCTAAAAGAGATAAAGGAAATACAAGGATTACTAAATATACCAGAAAAACTTTTTTCACCAAATCAACTCCCTACCAAAAAACTCCCGACTTATTTCTTTTTCTAAGCGAATCTTTTCTCTTATTTATCGAATTTTGTCTCGAAGATTCTAAAATACGTTCCGCTTCTTCTCTTGTAAGCTTGCTTTTATTTTCTTCCTTTTCCCCCTCAGATGGTTTTTTCTCTTTTTCTTCATCTCCTTCACTTTTTTTCGCTTCCTTCTTCTCTTTGCTTTCTTGAGTTTTATTTTGCTCTTTTTTCTGAGACTTGTTCTCTTCTTTTTCTGAATTTTCCTGCTGTTTTTCCTGTTTCTTCTCTTCTTCCTGTTTTTGTAAAAGCTCTATATTTTTTTTGGCAGGCACAAAATTCGGATCTACCTCCAGTGCCTTAAGATAGGAGTTAATCGCGTTAATCTTATCTCCTTTTTCATAATAGGAATTTCCTAAATTATAAAGGGAACGGGTACGAAGGGAGGGGTTTTTAGCCCTAGCAGATTTTTCAAAACTCTTGATAGCCGAGTCATAATCTCCGGCCCTGTATTCAGCTGCCCCACGATTAAAACTCGCCCTCTTTTCCTCAGAAATTTCTTTCTCAACCTTTTTAAACTCCTCAAGAGCTCTTTTATAGCGCTTGTTTTGGTAATGCTTTAAACCCTCTTCCACCTGCTTTCCAACAGGATCCACATCAAAAGCATAAGTGGAAGAAGCTATACATAAACTTATGAATATTTGGCTTAGTTTCATCATTTCTATTTTTTAGACGATTTCCTTATAAAGAGGTTTACTCACATTTAAACATTTTCTTCTGAATTTTACTTGTAACAACCGATCCCATCCGGTATAAAACCTTCTTCCCGCTTTCTTCCCAACAACCATCTTTTTTCCGAATAAGGGGTTGAATCGGCCCTTTCCCGATAACAGATCCGGAATTTGAATATTCTCGGGCAACAACCTTACCCGAATCGTCTTTCTCATCGGTTATCTCCATATACTTCTGTCCATTTTTATAATAAGTAAAAGGATAACCCGGGGTAAACTTGGTTTCAATTTTATCCTCTTTTTCGTTCATCTTAATAAGAGAAGTCATAAAAACTCCCTTTCCCCAGAGAGAACCATCTTCATTATAAACAGTTCCTTCTTTCATCATAAATTCATTGGCCATAGTTCCAAAAGCACAGAGTTTTCCACCTTTAAAATAAAATCTCCATTCTCCATTGGGTCTATTACCTTCCAGTGCCCCTTCAAAGAAAATGTCCCCATTCATATAAAACTTTTTCCATACTCCGATTCGTTTGGAAATAATTGTATTGGTGGTTGGATTTACCTTGACCTTACCGGAATCATCAGTGGCTGGTTGTGTATCATACACACCCGATGATTGTAACTGACCGCTCTCATAATAAAAATTCCATTTCCCGACTTTCCAGTATCCACCTGCATCACTGGTATAATCCCCCTGTGCCTGAACGGTTTTTCCATCTTTAAAGTATGAGATATAGGCTCCATGTTTTTTCCCGGCCCTGTAGTGCGCAATATTATTTATAACCAGATCTGCATCTTCGGCATAATACTCTATCCATTTACCTTCTTCTAAATCATTCGAATAGCGTCCTTTTAATTTCCAGAGACCTTTCCGAGTTTTTTGCCAGTACGGGCCTTCCATAAGTCCGTCGACATAGGTGGTTTCTTCAATTTGTAAACCATCTTCTTTATATTTTTTCTCAATCCCATCTTTCTTGCCATTTTTATAGGGAGTCTCCCTTAGAACAGGAGCTGTCTGTCCATCGGCGACCTCGTAAAATGATTTCCAGAGACCTTCTCTTTTACCATCCACATACTCACCACGTTTATCGAGAACACTATATTTGATTCCACCTGTTTTTTCTTTCTCAATGTATTCTTCCCAGGTGCCTTGCTTGGAAAATTTGGCTGCCTCTTCCGGTTTATACTTATCGAGTTCGGAAGCTTTACAGGAAGTTCCACAGGGAAGTTTCACAGGCCCCTTACCTTTCAAATTCCAGGTATCCTTATACTGGTCAATACGAATGTTGGGAGGTTCTAAATAGTGTTCAACTTTCGTATCTTTTTTAATAAGACCCGAACAAGAAGTGAGAATCAATATACTACTTAAAGAAATGAAATGTTTCATCGAAGTTCCTCTATGTTTATTTTATAAAAAATTTTTCACTACTAAATATTTAGCCTTACCGGCTTGCTCTCGATTCTTTTTTAAACCAGGGAAAAAAAGCAGAGGTGGTTCTCTGGTATTCTCTGTATTCCTCTCCTCTTTTGGCTATAGCCTGTTTTTCACTCAATGGAATTCCGGTAAAACGGGTAAGTAAAATATACATCAAAAAAGGATATAGCAACATAAAAGGCCCGTATGGTTTTGCAGAAAACGCAAAAAGACCGTAGGAAACCCAGATAAGCCATTCAAAAAAATAATTGGGATGCCTCGAATAATACCACAGTCCCTGCTGACAGGTTCTATGGTAATTTTCTTTTTTTGATTTAAAAATCATCATCTGCAAATCTGCAACGGTCTCTCCTACTAAACCCAAAAACCAGATAAAAAGAGATATAAACTCCAGAATACCCAGATTCCTTTCTGCATTCATACAAATCACTAAAAAAGGAATCGAAATTACTATGCTTAATAGTCCCTGGAACTGAAAAATATTCCAAAAAAATTTTCTATCTACAGTGGAGGGGTTCTCTTTTTTATATTTTTCCCGAAACTCCCTATATCGTGGGTCTTCTTCATGTGTAAAAACCCGTAAACATAAGTACCAGGCCAAACGAAAAGACCAGATACTCACCATAATTAAAATCAGACTCTTTCTATACCTATACCCTTCCGCAAAAAAATAATAAATAAGGTTAGCCAAAAAAAGAGATAGAGTCCAGGCAATATCCACAACTGTATAATTTCTTAGGAGTCTACCTATAAACCAGAAACCGGCCATAAGACAAAAAACTAAACTGTAAGAAATAAAAAGAAGAGAAATAGGATGATTTAATTCTAAAAAATATTCTATATTACCCATATTCTAATATATCCTTATTAGTTCAGCGAGCTTCCACTCGAATGCTATAGAGAGACAAACCAAGTTGACCTTTGAAATATAAAAGATGAGCTATCGGATCAAAACTGTAGCTTCCCCCTGATACATAAACTTTTATTCCATTAGGATAATGCACTTCCGGAACATATAGAATGCAGGCTCCCGCCGGAAATGTTCCCAGAGAAAAAACATAGCGAAAAACACGGGTTTTCAGGCAAAAGGAAAAATGCTCAGGCTCTCCGCTCGTAAAAACCGGGTAGGGTCGACTAATTGCTTTTAAAGCCCTCCCCCCGTCACCGGGTGCATCTTTTGAATAGATCGAGAAATCTTCCGAGTTCCATCTATCTCCCAGTTCGAATGTATTATCCGGGCTATAATTCCATAGAACTATATTTTGAAAACCTGATTCTACAAACTCTAAAAATGAATTCAGACTGTCTTCCTGTTTTTGATAATTATTAGAATGCAATGCTTGCAAACCGTTCAAGTTCATAGGAACACCAAATTCGCCTATAATACCCGGATTCGCCGGCATATCTTCAAGAGAAGCTTTCCGAAATGCCTGTAAACTCATTCTTAACATTTTTCGAATATTCTTTTTTCCAATTATAATATTTTTATTATACAAGTCGAGGGAAAGCCAGTTCGGTTTTTTCGGAATTGCAATTTGTAACACATCATACCAGTGATTTGCATTTATCAGAGAAGATGTCGGCTCCTGTTCTTTCCAGGAAAGGCCCGGACTTCCCGGTTCCGATTCTACAAATATTTTAAACTGGGACTCCACAGAATGAATTTCAGAACGGAAATCCCGGATAAAAGGTTTTAAGAAGTCTGACTCAAAATGAAAAGCCCTGCCTCTTTGATCCCGACTAAAATAATCAGGGCGAAGAAGCATCGGCGCACCATTCGGATCATAATTCCAAACCCCGTGCATTCTCCAGGTACAAAACTTTTTCGGTTTCCAGATAGAAACTTTCTCTTTATTAACCTTTTTCTTATATAAGGAAATGCCTTTTAAACCATAGGAAAACCAGATCTCTAC
The DNA here is from genome assembly GCA_024233835.1 of Leptospiraceae bacterium. Lineage (NCBI taxonomy): Bacteria > Pseudomonadati > Spirochaetota > Leptospiria > Leptospirales > Leptospiraceae > Leptospiraceae bacterium. The sequence continues at coordinate 98,813 of JACKPC010000005.1, read as the reverse complement.
GTCACAGGTATTCCCTTCTGAGATAAACATTTCCTGGAACGGACTCGCCGCCCGGCACTTTCCAAAATAAATCCCTTCAAATGTTTTCAGTTCCCTACGGCCAATATAACCTCTTGAGGGTTCGTTCATACTTCCAAAGCCCAACACTGCCTGCATGGGTTTTAGAAGCATGGCTAATTTTTTATAAGCAGAAAAATAATGTTTCTGTAGATAGGTCTGTATGTTTTCCCCTTCAATTAAAAGATAAGGTGCCAGTATTTTCCCGGCAAAAAATAAGGTAAACAGGGTGGCTACCGGATAAGACTGGTAATTTAGAAACCAGGTACTACCCGTATAGGTTTCGGTTTCAAGATGATGGATTCGAGTCATTCTTGATTCGGCAAGTTTTTCAATATCAATACCCACAGTTTCTAAGGTCCAACCGGGAGCTCCATCTCCACCGGTAAACCTCGACCATACATCCTGATGTGGATCTATAAAAACGTAAAAACCATAAGAGCCCGCAAGCTGGCAGATACTCAGAATATATTCATAATACTCCTCATCGTATACTCCCGGCCCTCCGTGTTCAAGGGCCTCCCAGGGAACTAAAAGCCTGAAGAGATTAAACCCCCAGGACTTTAACCTTTTAAAATGCTCCTCTGCCTCCGATAAAGGAAAAGGTCTTCCTACAAAAGAAACTTCCCTGTGATTTTGAAAAGATACCGTCTGATCGAAATGGGTGGTTCCATCCGGTTTAAGCGGAACTTTAGAACTTCCGGCGAGATTAATGCCTCGAAACAGGATTACATTACCATTAGAATCCCTAAAGTACTGACCATCACAGGATAAACGTTCCATCTAAGCCTTTAATTGGTTTTGGGCATCCAGATAGCCCTGTTCAATCAAGCTTTCTGCCTGTTGTGCTGTAAAGTTCAAAACACTTTTCAAACTGAAATATGTTTTCGGACCAAGAGTTCGGATTCGAATTTTCGGGTTAGCTGCACGTAAAAGAGATGAAAGAAAACCGAGTTCAGTTTCCTGTTTTTGATTCTCTTCAACTTTCATCCATAAATTTTGATAAGAGCCCAGTAAGGATAGTTCTACTGCACGACTGAGAGCTTCTCTACGATTTTTGGGAAGTTCCTGTCGGTTAGCTTCCCCTCCTACCGGTGAAAGTAAAACCGAGATAATATCATCCGCTCCAGACTGAATTGCAGGTAGAATGGGAGTATTGGCCATAAGCCCTCCATCCCAATAGGCCTCCCCCCCCAGGATTTGCCAGGGAAAAAGCAGGGGAATAGCAGAAGAAGCCATCAGGTGATCGATGCTAATTTCCTTATTTTTAAAAAAGACCAGTTTGGATTGTTCTATATTCACCGCTGCAATATAAACATCCATTGGAGAGGTGTGTAAGGCATTAAAGTCAAGATGAGACTGCACTAATTCACGTAAAGGCCCGGGGTCGGCCATAGGATGAAATTTTCTCCGAAAAAGGCTTCGAAAAGTTCTACGAAAACCGGTTTTCATTACCTTTTTCCGATCCAGAGTTCTCCAGAGTTCGGATAATTTTTCCGAGTCCATGCCGGAAGCAATTCCACAGGCATTTATGGCGCCCACAGAAGTGCCGCAGACGATGTCCGGAACAAAACCCATCTCTTCGAGATAACGAAAAACTCCCGCCTGGTATGCACCTCTGGCTCCTCCACCGGAAAGTATAAGAGCTTTTTTTCCCATAGAAAAACAGGAAATATTCTAAGCTCTTTCTTGGTAGTAAAAAACTTTCAAAATGAATGACCTGAAAATGAAAAAACATTTAGTTGATAAGCGTAATTTATCTATTCTCCTGTTACTTTTTCAAAATGGGAATTGACAACAGTCATAATAAAAAAGAAAATATCGAAAGAGAGCAAGAGAACAGGATAATAAAGAACAGGAAATAGTAAGTAATGAGTAAATTAGATATTTATAAATTAGCAATTGCAGAAATTCTAAACTCCTATGATGGTAAAATACCGGAAGGAGACGGACGAATTGAATTTCAAAAAGTAATCGATGAGAAGAACGGTCATTATGTTTTATTTTCTGTGGGCTGGACAGAAGATAGCAGAATCCACGATTGCATCTTTCATATTAATTTAAAAGCTAATAAAATATGGATCCAGGAAGATAATACTGAACTTTCTCTCGGACACCTATTGAATGATAAAGGCATCCCCGAAGAAGACATTGTTCTGGCTTATCTTGAAGGATAAACTACAAATCAGAGCTTCGTTAACTTTTAATGTTTCCATCCTTTTTAAGTCGGACATAATTTGAGTCATCTTATTCTCTTCAGGTTTGTAATTAAAACGTAATAATACTTCTCCTTTTACAACTTGCTTTCTGTAATTCAGTGCAAAAAAGGGTAATTAGTTTTGCTGTGAGGAGACTAAATGATTACAAAAATTACAATATTATTCTTAAGCCTTGGATTCTTATTTCATTGCCAGAAAGAATCCTTCCCTACCAGGTTAAAGGTAAAAGGTTCTGAAACCATGCACCATATGCTTGATTTCCTGGCCAAATCTTATAACAAGAAGCAAGAAAAATTTCTTATCGAAATCGAAGGTGGGGGGTCTAATTCAGGTATAAAAGCCTTGAAAGAAGGAAAAATCAGTATTGCGGCTATTTCCAGAGAACTTTCTGATAAAGACCTACCTGAATTGGAAAAAGGAGGTGAAATAGAAAAAATTCTAATAGCTTATGATGGTGCAGCTATTGTTGTACATCCGGAAAACAAACTCAAACAAATCTTTCTTGATCAGGTTCATAACATCTTTACCGGTAAAGTGAAAAATTGGAAAGAGATCGGCGGAGGAGATTTAAAAATCATCCCGGTTATCAGAAATGATAATTCCGGCACAGCCCATTTTTTTCGAGAGCATGTTTTACATAAAAAAGACCTCGGAGCAGAAGAATATAAAAAAAATATCAACACTATTTTTGTAGATTCTGCCAAAATCGTAAAAGACAATACAGAGATGGCCGCATTCATCTATCAGAATCCAGGTGCGGTAGGATTTATGGGTATGGGAAGCTTGATGGAAAATTCTTCAAAAATTAAGGGCCTGGCTTATGCAAAACAAGAAAAAGATGACTATGTATTACCCACCCCTAAAAATGTATTTGATAGAAAATATAAGCTTTCTAGAGGCTTATACTTTTTGTACCACAAAACAAATGAATTCAAGGTAAGCGACTTCACATCCTACATTCTTTCGGAAGAAGGACAGAAAAAAGTTTTAGAAAGCGGTTACCTGCGTTCTACCTTACCGGAAGTGGAAGTAAAAGCAAAACCCTGATAGGCAAGAATTATAACGGATACTGTTATCGTAGACCCTCATCTTTTTCGGTCACTGAGTGAGTCACCAATGGCTCGCTTACGATTAAAGTTATCCGTTATTTTTCTAAAACCTCAATACCAGATTCATATAAGAATTATAACATATTCTTATATACAATTACAGAATCTTACTGATTATACTATCTCTTTCTTATAAATTAGCTAACAAAAAAAGCTTGGCGTAAAAAGGGCTTTAAAAATAGTAGTAAAATCTTAGCATATAAGGGCTTGCCTGTTGGAATCTATGAAGGTTTTGCTACTGGTTTTTTATTTTTTATCCCTATTGGTTAGCTGTAGCCCCACAAAACACTCCAAAAAAGAGTGTAAGGGACCGGTAAAAAAAGTATTCCTGATAATACTTCAGGAATCGGATAAAGAAAAACAAGATCAATTAATGAATCTCAAAGATTCCTTACTGTCGATGATGGAAAAGGAATGCAGAAGCGGAGAGTACGAGCTGTCCTGCCTGCAAAAAGTGGAAAAGTTAACAGATGTACAGGCATGCAAAAAAATGAAGAGGTAACACTATGAAAAAACAAATCGCTGTAATCGCACTAACGCTTTCTTTTGCTCTGGTTAATTGTAACAAAGAATCAAAAACCAGTGCTGAATGTAAACCTGCACTTGACAAAGTTTTTGCTGCTATTGAGTCTTCTATTCCGGAGGAACAAAAAGCACAATTTGCTACTTTAAAAACTCAGGCAGAACCAGGACTTATGGATGCCTGCAAAAATGGTAAAATGGATCTGGAATGTATGAACAATGCAAAAGATCTTCAGGCAATGTTGACCTGCAAAAAATAATTTAATATTCACTACTTTTACGCTCAGGCGAGAGACTTTTCTCGCCTGCTTTCAGAAAAGACTAAGACTCCTGCAATAACTTTTTCCAATTATCGCAGAAAAATCCATAATCACGAAAAAGCTTTTCTGCATAATCTTTACAAATCCTTCCCGCCTCAGCTCGAAATTCTTTATGATTCCCATCGATTAGTTTCGTAAGTTCCTGGTGAAAGTTTCGATTCCCAATAGGTAAGCTTCCTCTAACATGCGAAGCTGCTAATATTTTAGTCCATTGTTTTACTAATTTCTCGAATTTCTTGACTGTATCTAATTTTTCGATTTCAAGTGATTCCTTATACGGAGAACGTTCTCTAACAGAAAATGACTTTTCATTAAGCTGGATGTAGCCGAGATGTTTATCAGCACGATACAATATGGATTTTTCAGCCTCAATTACACGTTTACCTTGAATCGGAAACATTTTCTTAAATTTATCCTGTTCATCCCTACTCAAAAAAGAATAAATCGTAGGAAAAGCCTGTTCTTTTATATCTAAAATCCTGCATGTATCCCCTCCTCTTTCTCCCCGTATTAAGACATAGTATCTGTTTGTTCCGTAAGAACCAATCCCTGAACCCAGCCTTTGAGCAGCATCCAAAACAGTAAAATAGTCTTTTCTTTCTCCCGGTTCTTTTTCTAAAGAACAGCAATAAACTTCTATCGCTTCTTTAATTTGTTTAAGTAAGTCTGAACTAAGAGATTGAAGTTCGGGCTTTTCACTTTCCGACAAAAATTTAGCCTCACCCTTAGAAATTCCTGTCCAGAGTTCCAACATCTTTTTTCTTGATTTTTTCTTTTCGACAGATTCTAAAAACTCATCCAACTTACCATCTGCATTTTCTTTCTGAATCCGAAATTCTATGGCCTCTTCTTTTCTAAAATTCTCAATCGAATCAAGATAAGACTCTAAAGTTTCTTCTAACAGTTCAGACAATTCTTCTTCTGTAAAAAAATTATGCCTGCCTGCTATCAGAACGCAGCTTCCAAGCCTCCAAACATCATAAAGATAGGATTGGATACTTGCCTCATCAAAATCATTCAGATCATATACAATTTCACCGGCAGAGTTTAAAAAAGCTCCATAATTACTCAGGTGCAGATCTCCCTGTATGAAGGTTTCGGTAGCCACTGAATAAAATTCAGATTGCAATAAGCGTTCCCGGTGAAAATCATAGAAATGAAGGGCAGTCCCCCGAAGAAAATTATAGGGGGATAGGGACATTTTTTCATATTTCTCCAGCCTGTATTCAGTCTGAAGCTTTTTATCATATTCCCACAACAAAGCCAAAAAAACATCCGGAGAGTTTTGATCTATTTGCATATTTAAAAACAGGGTACCGGGAACTTTTTAGTAAGCAAGCAGAAAAAGAAATCCCTATAAGGGAATCGACAAAGGCCCTGTCCGCACTTTCGAGCCCTCAGAGCTCCTTTGAGGGAAAAATAGCCTGAACTGTATTTTTCTCTTTACAAAACACGTCTCTTTCTCCGAACATGGACATATAACAGGGCATTTTTCCGTCAGATAACAAAGAGAGGAACCTGAGTTTGTATAAATTTATTTTTAAAATCTATATCATTGCATTTTTATTTATCATTACCCTCCCCCTATACTCCTACAGAGAAAACCTGGATAGAATCGCCTTACAACAGGAATACAAACACAGCTATAGCCTCTCCCAAATTCAATTAGAAAGATTCCATTTAAAAGATGCCCTGTTAAATGCTCAAAAAGCTCTCAAATTGGCAAAACAATACTTTGGAAGTAGCGGTTTTGACCTGATTGATCCCTATACCCTGATGGGTCTCGTACATTATGAACTGGGCAATTACCAAAAAGCACTAAATTTCTATTTTAAAGCCGAGAAATTAATGTTGTATAATCTGGACAATGACCATATTTACTATGCAGTTACCTACAACAATATCGGTCTTGCCTATGAAAAGCTCGCAAACTACAACCGTGCGGAGCATTACCTACAAAAAAGCCTGGAAATTAAAATCAAGCATCTGGGTCGTCTCCATAATTCAGTCGGCACCGCCTATAATAGCCTCGGACTTTTAGAATATTCCCTCGGAAGATACGAAAAAGCATTGAATTATTATTTTTCAGCCCTCAAGATAAAAAGTAAAGCAAAAGGGAAGATGAGCATGGCAGTTGCGAATATCTATAACAACATCGGCCTTGTCTATCAGGATCTGGGTGAATATAAAAAGTCCTACAACTATCACAAAAAAGCACTTGGGATCAAAGAAAGAATTGGAAATTTCTCTGCCATCCCCCTCGCAACAACCTACAACAGTCTGGCAAGACTCTACTATGAATTAGGAAAATATAAAAAGTCTGAATCCCTGTTCAAACGTTCCCTGCGACTAAAAAAAGAATTTTTAGGAGAAAATCATCCGGACATAGCGGTAATATATAATGGAATGGGAAACTGCTACTACAGTCAGGATAAATATGCAGAAGCAAAAAAAGTTTATCAAAAAGCTTACCAGATACGTAAAAACTTTTTCCCGGAAAGTCATCCCGAAATAGCCAAGATTTATAATAATATAGCCAACATTTATGAAATGACAGGACATTTCATAAAATCGGAAACACTTCATAAGAAGGCACTTGACCTTAAACTTCATCACCTCGGAGAATACCACCCCACAGTTACCAACAGTCTTGAAAACCTCGCCGTCCATTATAACAACAATGATAGAACCAATATGGCCATTGAATTAACCCTGCGTTCTTTACGCCTGCGTAAAAACCTCTTCGGAGAAACTACCCGAAGCCTCATTCCAACCTATCGTAAACTAAATGATTTTTATAAAAAGTTAGGAAACTCTAAACAGGCTGGAATTTACTTAGATAAAATGAAAGCTCTCGAAAAAATTTTCCCGGCCAAAAGCAAAGTTTTAAATATAGAAGTACGAGGCTGAATCTGGATAATTTCAGCCATCGGCTAACGTCTCTTTTCCCTTACATTCTGCTTCTTGCATCCGGACTCAGTTTCTACAGGCCTGAACTTTTCACCTGGTTTTCCGGTATTTATATCACCCTGGGACTGGGGTGTATCATGCTCGGAATGGGTCTTACCTTAAATACAGCAGACTTCCGAAGGGTTTTGCAATATCCAAAATCTATTTTGCTGGGCATCTTCTTACAATACAGTATTATGCCCTTTTCCTCTTTTTTTATTGCCAGGCTCTTTCAATTACCGGATGAATTTATTGTAGGAATGGTCCTTGTAGGTTCCTGTCCCGGAGGAACTGCCTCCAATGTAATCTCCTATATAGCAAAAGCAAATGTGGCTCTTTCTGTCAGTATGACAGCTTTATCCACACTCTTAGCTGTTTTCCTTACACCGACCTTAAGTACAGTTCTTGCTTCCTCTACTCTAGAGGTAAATTCAATGGGTCTTTTGATCAGTACATTTGAAGTAGTGATTATACCGGTATCTCTTGGAATCATTCTAAACACATTTTTTCATCGTAGTGCTGAGAAATTATCCAAAGCCTCTCCTTTTATCGCAGTAATTTTTATTGTACTAATAGTAGCCTCCATTCTGGGTTCTTCCTCTCAGGCCCTCTTACAATCCGGACCTTCTTTATTGCTGGCCGTATTTACCCTACATTCTATTGGTTTTGTTAGTGGATATTTCATAAGTTTTGTATTAAATCGAGACAAAATAATCTCTCGAACCATATCAATTGAAGTGGGGATGCAGAACTCAGGTTTAGCCGTTCATCTCGCCAACCAAAATTTTACCCAGCCTTTAATTGCAGTACCCGGAGCCATTTCCAGTTTAATACACTCTATAATAGGAAGCATCCTCGCAGCCATTTGGAATAAAAAATAATATTATTTATTTGACTTTTCCTAGCCAGACTATTTCATTGCTAAAATTATGAGAGAACTGATCAAACTTGCTTGTACTGGCTGCGAGAAACCCGGCAAATCAACCTATTTTCAAACTAAGAATAAAAAGACGAAATCAGAAAAGCTTATTACTAAGAAATATTGCAAATTCTGTAAAAAACACGCAGATCACAAAGAAACAAAGGTTTAAGATGCCTAAGGCTTTAGATCCAAAAGTAACTAAAGAACTGAAGGAAGCTCTGTTAGAAAAAAAAGTTTCTCTTCTGGAAAAGTTGAATGTCTGGGAAGACAAAAGTTCTCCCTCCGGAATGAAAGAGATGGGAGACCTGGCAGACATGGCTTCTGAAATTAATGAAGAAGCTTTGAGTTCAGTTTTAACCGAAAACGAGATAGATCTTCTGAATCAAATAGAACATGCTCTTCAAAAAATTGAAGATGGTACCTATGGGATCTGCGAAGGAACTAACAAAAAAATTCCTCTTGCTCGCTTGCGTGCCATACCCTGGACTCCCTATACCATCGAATACGCTGAGATAGCTTCAAAAAATAAAGCCAAGCATATTTCTAAAGGAAGCAGTGATCAATTTCATTCCAAAGGAAACATGGAATCTGACTATTTTGATTAAAAATAACCCTGAAAACTCAGGGTTGTTTCTCTAATTTTTTACTTGTAAAGGGTGTAATATGGGTGATTCCATTTCCCTATGAGAATCTTTACATACCTTTTTCTTCTGGTTCTTCTACACGGATCTCTATATCCTTCATCTGAAATCAAAAAAATCCACTGGAATAAATACCTGGTTACCTATAAAGAACGAAAACTAAAGAATTCCTATTTAAAAGATGTAGTTTTAGAGTTCCAGAATCTGGAAACCCAGAAAATCGAATACCAGGTAGCAAACTCCGGCCTGCCTCTCGAATTTACTGCACGTAAAATGAAAAGTGGCGAGTTTCTATATTTATTAATGTCCGAAGGAAATAAACACGGTAGCAAACCCAGCCTGCATTATTTCATAATAGAAAAAGATAAGGTAATAAAGAAAACACTTCAAGCGGAAACTCCTCCCATCTTTTTGGATGTAGATGGTGACAGTTATCCGGAAATCCTGATCAAAAATACTCAATTTGAAGACTTTTCTTTTTGGGCAGAGGACCTCGGTACCTGCAAACTTACAGATAAGAAGTTCACCTTTCAAAAGGAAAACAGTCCAAAATTTCCCATTATCTATTACTTCAATGAAGGAAAGGAACTAAAAAGGGTTACCTTTAGCCATAAAGGTTTCTTTCATCAGGACTTTCAGGAAGAAGAAGAATGGCTGGAGAAGAATGAAGGAAAATTCTTAAATACTTCGAAAAAAGAAGATCATCCGGATATAAGAAGAGTACTGGTATACTATTATTATTCAGCCCGCTCATCACAAGAAAAACGGGCCTTACTCAAACTAAAAAATAGCAAACTTTCCATCCTACTTTCCTGCGTAAAAAACAATGAATCTACCGAACACCTTCTAAGCATGATGTATCTACTAACAAAATATCGAAACCAGATCCTCTGGAATTCTGAAGATTAATTCCTGTATTTGGAGTCTTTTGCACAGCGAAAACCGAAATGGTGAAACTCCGGATGATTTTCCGGAATATGAGAACGTCTTCTGGAAGCCCTGGAAATCGAACCCGGCCACCACCAGGCTCCTCCCTTTACAACTCTACGATGAAAGCCCTTGCAGGGTTCTTTTCCTTCACAGGGACCCTTTGGGTCATTTCCCCGACAGGAATCACCACATTTCGCATAGGAGGATGTATAATAATCGCTTACCCATTCCCAGGAATTTCCGGCCATATCAAAAAGACCGTATATTCCGGGTGGCCTCGTTCCCACATTATCCGTGTGCATATGCCAGTCTTTTTCGGTTATCCGGGGTAAACAACCCTTGTGACCTTTTTCTTCGATTACAGCCCGCTTACAATCAGCTACTTCGTTTCCCCAGGGATAAAGGTTTCCGTCCGGGCCCCTGGCAGCCTTTTCCCATTCTGCTTCTGTAGGTAACCGCTTTCCTACAAATTCACAGTATTCTTTTGCCGAATACCAGCTAATTCCTACCATAGGTTGCTGAGGGCGGGTATATCTCCAACCGTAATTCGGACGAACCTGCTTGCATTTTCCGGTTTTAAGGCAATCTTTACATTTACCAGCCTCAAAACATTTTTGAAAATCCTCATTAGTTACCTCATAAATGTCTATATAATATTCAGATAAATAGACCTTTTCTTCCGGTCTTTCATCTTTTTCAAAACGATTACTTCCCCGGATAAACTCTCCTGCGGGTATGCACTTCATACCGGGAATGTCTTCTATACATTCTCCGAACTTCCAGTTTTCCGGAAGACTCTGATCCAGCGGAGCGGGCTTTCTGACTTTTTTATTCTCTTCTGTTTGCTTGATAGCCAGAGAATCCTGGAGAATATAATAAATCGGCTCGGAAAGAATGGTTCCTGTAAGTAATAAAAAGGAAAACCCGAAAGAAATAAGAGATAATTTCTTTTTTTCGGTTTTTTTCATAGGTTTCACTTTTTTATAAAGAGTTTTTTTTTCCACCTTGAAAATAGAATTATAGAAAAAACAGGCAATACTCAGGATAAATTCTTCGATAGTGAAAAATAAAAATTACTTTATTCCAGAGGGTAGTACAAAAACTATTCCTTAAAAGGTATAAAATATGAGAAAAGTCAAGGTCGGTATTTTAGGTGCTACAGGTTCAGTAGGACAGAGGTTTATACAACTTTTAGAGAATCATGAATTCTTCGAAGTAGTAGCTCTCGGTGCATCCGAAAGGAGTATGGGAAAAACCTATGGGGAAGTAATGAGTTCCCGCTGGAAAATTTCAGGGAATATCCCTGAGTATGCAAAAAATATTACCATAGTAGAATGTATACCTGAACAAATGAAAGATGTAAAACTGGTTTTCTCAGGTATGGACGCAACCGTTGCCGGAGAAGTAGAAACAGAATTTGCAAAAGCCGGTGTAATGGTAATTTCTAATTCAAAAAACCATCGCTACGATAAAAACGTTCCGATTCTCTCCGCTGAAGTGAACCCGGAACACCTTGAAGTCTTAAAATTTCAGGATACACCCGGAAAAATTATCACGAATTCTAACTGTACCATTATGGGTGTAACCATTACCTTAAAACCTCTCATGGAACATTTTGGTATCGAATCCATGGCTCTTTTCTCCATGCAAGCCATTTCCGGAGCCGGTTATCCGGGCGTGCCCAGTATGGATATTTTAGGAAATGTAATTCCCTTTATCGGAGGGGAAGAAGACAAGGCCGAAAAGGAACCCCTTAAATGTCTTGGAGAAGTAAAAAACGGAGAAATTGTTAATGCAAATTTTCCAATTTCTGCACATTGTAACCGTGTTCCGGTTTTTGATGGACATACAGTTTGCATCTCTATAAAGTTAAAGAAAAAGGCTTCCAGAGAAGAAATTTTAAAAGTCTGGAATGAATTTAAGGGGGAGCCTCAAAAGTTAAACCTTCCCCTGGCCCCGGAAAAACCCATTATATATAGAGAGGAAACCGATAGGCCACAACCCAGGCTGGATCTGGATACAGGAAAAGGAATGGCAGTAACTGTAGGACGTTTGAGGGAAGATAAAATATTTGATTTCAAATATGTAGTTTTCAGCCACAATACTATTCGTGGTGCTGCCGGTGCAGCTATTTTAAATGCGGAATTAATGTATAAAAAAGATTTAATATAAGTAGGAAAACCTTGGAAGAAACTGATATTTCAAAATTCGTTAGAGTTGTAGACTATAATGCCGGCCTTCAGGTGGTTCAGGGACAGGAAGGAAGGGACTTTAACTTTAAGGGAATACACAAACTCTATTTAGTAGTAGGAGAATGGACGGAACGCTTTATAACCAACCGAGCCCTACCTAATATAGAACAATTGGCAAGGGAAGTAGGAATAGAGACTGAACAGGCAGAGATGTATATACACCACCTCTGTCTGAAAAACAACCCTCCCCTGATTAAAAAGCTTTCCGTGCTGGAATTCGATCCCGCAAACTCGGCCAAAGTAGAAGATATTTCCAAGGTTTTATCCCTGAATACAGTATTTGCACGTCCAACAAACCTCGATGCAGGTTCCGCACAGAGGTACATTAATGGTTGTAATGATAGAAGCATCGAGTCCATAAAAAAAGCCTTAAAACAGAACCGAAAACCTTATAAAGGAGATAAGTTCAAAGATCTAATTTTTACTAAAATCCAATCCAATAGATTATGTGATACCTATGCATCTTTTGATATTACAAAACTATTCAATTCCGAGCTGGATACAAAAAAGGAGCAAAAAGAAGCGACTCGCCTTCTTCACCTTGAACCGATTTTGGATAAACTGGTAGATGATAAAACCCTGGTATTTTTCCGAAATGATAAAACAGACAAAGAACAGAATCGAAAAATCCATCTTTATAATGACAGAGAAGAAATCATTGACCGCATCAATTTCTATGTAGAATATGTTCGTTCCCAGATTGTTCCGGGGATGGTTAAACTTGGAATTGTTTCCGAAATTCGTGATTCAGATTATAAAGACTTTGGTGCCCTGGCAACCAACCTATTAAAATTCGTAGATTCTTCACACGGAGACCAAAAGACGGTATTGGAAGAGCTGATTCTTCTTGGCACTTATTATGAAAACTACCAGGAGGAAATGGTTAAGAATAAGCTGAAAGACCAGATTGATGAGATTCTAAAGCTTCTAATGAACTCCGGTAAAGTTGTGGATATTAATAATATTCGAGTAAAAGGAAAGGCTTTAGACAAGGAAATGATCCCTCATATCCTTTCTAATGAAAACATTCTATACTCAGAATATGGGGATAAAAAAAATTATTTTGAATTCATCCTGCATAAATCCTGTTCAAGAAAGGCTCTTGAAAGTGCCAGAAAAGAGTTCAAAGCCACAGGAAATGATGTTATGCTCAGGGTACTCGACAGAATGGGTGTAATGGACCACCTGAGTCCCGAAGAGAAAAAGGAATTTTCCAAATTGGAAATGGAATCTCTATTTAAATATCTTCCGTTTATGACTCGGCTCTGGAGAACCATCCTCGGAAATATTTATGTAACACCGGAAGAGGCCGCTTTCATTCGCAGACAACAGGAAGAACTCCAGAAAAAGCGTATTATCCAATCCAAGATGAAAGTAATTCAAAAAGAGCAATCCCGTCTGGCTGAAGAACGGATGAAAGGGGCAGAAAAAATGGATGAGAAATTAAACAAAGCCCTTACTACCGACCCGAATAGCTCAGAGTTTCAGGATGATATAGATCCAAACAGCGATACTGCCAAACAACTGGCATTTTTAGAAGAAAAAGATGCCCAGGAATTAAAAAAGACCATCCTAAAAACCCTGGATTCAGCCTGGGATGCAAAAGAATTCCCAAATCGTGAATTCATACAACAATCTATGCAGGGAGCTATGTCTGAGGAACAATTGATTGCCTTTTTAAAAAAGTATCTGACTAAAGATATTCTTTCCTTTCAGATAAAAACCAAAGTGAATCCGGAAAAATATAAATGGCCGGTCTTAATTTCCAAGACCTACCTGAAACGGAAAGGAATGGCACTTCTGGATCTGGCTCAAAAAGAAACGGATGCTCAGCGCAAGTCTCAGATGCCTAATCAGGAGAAATACGATATTTATATTTCACTGGAAGACTTTCTTTTAAAGCTAATTAAAAATAAATAGACCTGTATGGGTATCTTTCGTAAAACAAAAATTATTTGTACCATAGGTCCTTCTACCTATAAATCCGAGATGATTCGTTCACTCGCAGATGCCGGGATGAATATCGCCAGATTAAATATGTCCCACGGAGACCACGAATTTCACAGGGGAATTATTCGCAAAATAAAAAATTTGAATAAAACCCTGAAATATCCCATCGGTATTCTAATCGATACCCAGGGTCCTGAAATCCGAACCGGAGAAGTTTCCACCGAACTGGATTTAAAAGTCGGAGAAATATTTAAATTCCATATTATCCCGGGTAGCGAGTCAGAAGAAAAGTCCGTCTTCGTAAACTATAAAGACATTGTAAGAGATTTAAAGGTAGGAGACAAGGTTACGGTTGACAACGGTCTGATTAATCTGACCGTATTGGAAATTAAAGAATCAGAGCTTATTTGCAAGGTTGTCGATGGTGGGAAATTAGGTAGCCGCAAACATATAAACTTACCCGGTATACGGGTAAATATGCCTTCTATTACCCAGAAAGATATGAGAGACATTCTTTTCGGTCTGGAAGAGGATATTGACTTCATAGCCCTTTCCTTCGTTCGTTCAGCAGAAGATGTATTAAGCCTGAGAAAACTAATTGAAGAAAAACAGGGGCACTCTCATATTATAGCCAAAATAGAGGATAAAGAAGCCGTTCAAAATTATAAGGAAATTATCAACGTATCCGATGGTGTAATGATTGCTAGAGGAGATCTGGGTGTAGAAATCGAACTTGAGGAACTACCTCTCGTTCAAAGGAAAATTATAAAAGAATGTGCCTTACAGGGAAAACGCGTCATTGTAGCAACCCACCTCCTCGAAAGCATGATTTCTAATCCCTTCCCTACTCGAGCCGAGATCACCGATATTTCCAATGCAGTTTTTGAAGAAGTCGATGCTATTATGCTCTCAGGAGAAACAGCAACGGGTAAATATCCGGTCCGTTGTGTAGAAATGCTTCATAAAGTAGCTCTGAAAGTAGAGCAATCCCGTGGTGGAGTGCAATATGCCCGTGAGAGAAAACCGGGTGATATAAAAGAGACCCTGGCGAAATCGGTTGTATCTCTGGCAGATTCTATAGAAGCACCGGCCATTCTGACAATAACCCGGAGGGGCATAACTGCAAATAACCTATCCGCTTTTCATCCGGAAATTGCGGTTATCCATGCTTTTACAAACATGACATCTGTGCGTAGAAAGCTCTGGTTAAACCGGGCCGTACTGCCTTATCGGATTGATTTTTCCAGTGATCCGGAAAAGACAATAAGTCTCGCTATTGATACCCTGAAGAAAAATGATATGGTTAAAGAAGGAGACCAGGTAGTAATTCTTTCTGACGTAATTGCAGGTGAAGACAGAGTCGACACTATTCAGGTGAGGACTGTGAAGTAGGTTTTTCTTCTTCTGCTTCGCTTGACTTAAAAAGAGCCCCGAGGTAAGTTTCCAGCCTATCAACTAATCCCAATTCTTTCACTGCCAGAATAATACTGCGAGTATAGTTAACCCTCGATTTCATTTTTTCCACATCAAGTCGGAGATTTAACCTCTGTATATGTAATAACATCCGAAGTTCATCTTTTGTCATATCTTTCGGAGCTTTATCAGAATAGGAAACATTCTTATCAAAAGGATTTATCGGGAACCTGGACATACTTAGAAATTAGTTTTTTTAATCAGGAGATACACAAGAATCAAAGGGATAAAAAATAAACCGGAACCCATCACGAGGGAAGCTTTCAAACTATCCTGTTGAAATACATCCAACAATCCCTGAAAACCTGCATATACCAAAAAAACAATCCCCGTACAGTTAAGAAATAAAAGAAGAACTGCAATAACTAAAAATATAGCCAGGCGGTTAAATTTTTCATTTGCCAGTTTCTGAGAATAAATAAGAAGAGTCTCAAAATAAATCATTAAATGGTCGAAAAGGCCAAGAGCCTCTTCTAACATTTCTTTATGCCCGCTTTCTTTTTCCGGCTCGGGAACTTCGGAAATTGGTTCTGACAATTACTTTCTACGAATTAAAAGTCCTATGGCCAGACCGAGACCTATCCCCACTCCAAGCCCGACAAGGGCAGACTTTTGTGGATTCTTTGTGATATAGTCTCCTACTTTATCGATCACCTGCTTGGCTTTTGTGCCGGCTTCATCACCCATATGTTTAATTTTTTCTGAAAAATCGGATACCTGTTCCAAGTAATTCTCCCTGGCTCTTTGTTTTATTCGGTTGGATTCTGCTTTTAAAAGCTTAAATTCCCTTGCGAATTCTTCTGCTCTACCCATAAAATAAACCTATTTCTAGTATATAAACATAAAAAAATTATCAATCATTAATTTCAAAGGGTTTAAAAAAAGATCTTTTTTCTATAAAAGACTTTACAATCGACCTAATTACTAAACTATCTTAAAGCTTAAGAAATTATGGACACGCAAGCTATTGAAGAAAAACTCATCGAACTTCCCGATTGGAATTATGAAAGCAAATGCCTTTGTAAAGAATATCAGTTTAAAACCTATCTGGATTCCATAGATTTTGTACAAAAAGTAGGTTTAAAAGCAGAAACAATCGATCATCACCCCAGAATAATCATAGATTACAAAAAAATTAGAATCGAACTGATTACTCATTCAGCAGGTGATGTTACAAGTGTAGATTTTAAACTGGCGAAAATGATAGAATCACTATATCATCAGATTTAAATTAAAAATTTTGCTCCCTTTTGCCAATAGACCTTAGGGGAGCAAATATTTTGGAATTTTATTTTTTCTGAGATTTTATAACAATCCTGTCGTAATTATCATTAAATCTATAACCAACACCCCAGATAGTTTCAATCCATTCGGGCTGGGCTGAATTCTTTTCAAGTTTCGAACGAATCCTTTTTATGTGACTGTCGATCATCCTTTCAAAACCATCCCATTCAATCCCCCATATTGCTTCGAGAATCATCTCACGAGAAAAAACCTTACCAGGAGAACTGGCAAGAAGATACAAAATCTCAAACTCTTTCCTTGAAATATTAATAATTTGTTCCTGAATCGTTACCCTGCGACGAACCGGATCGATCCGCAGAGCCCCTCGAATAATTTCTCCATCGGCTGTAATGGTTGAACGTGTCAAAGTATTTTTATTGGAACTATCCCATCTCCTGAAAAATACATCCACACGAGCCTTTAGCTCACGAGTAGAAAAAGGTTTGGTAATGTAATCATCAGCACCTAATTCCAGACCCATCACTCTATCAATCTCTTCACTTCTGGCAGTGAGAATAAAAATTGGTGTGGCTTCATCCCCTTTTCGGATAGTCCTGCAAATGTCAATCCCATCCATATCGGGAAGAGAAAGGTCTAAAATTAACATATCAGGTCTATTAGCTTTAAATACCTTTAAACCCTCTTCTCCGGTAGCTATAACTGTGGTTTCATAGCTTGCGGAATCAAGAGTTTTGCGGATTAATACTCCGATGTCCGGATCGTCTTCGATAATTAGAATTTTTTTCATGTTTCCTCAAGTTTTCTCAGTAAGATGGTAAGCCCTCATTTTTTCCGGGAAGCAATCGAGCCTACTACTTTTCCTACTTTTTGATTATAAAACAAGCTTCCTCAGTTCGTGTCAATAATTATTATAATTATTTCACTTTCTAAAAAAATTGATAGCAAAAAATTTAACTGTATTTTACATTTTCTTCAGTATGTTGAGTATACCGAAGTCTAAAGTCATTTTAATTTTAAGTGGACAGAACCTCGATCCTGCCCTTATAACCGAAAAGTCAGGCTTAAAACCCGACTATGAGCAAAACTCCTCATACAAAGATCTGAAAGGTAGACCCATGCCGGGTAAATGGCAGCTAAACTCCAGACTCTCCGCTTTCGAGGAATTAGAACAGCACATTCTTGATATTTTAAAAAGAATATCTGATAATAGGCAATTTTTTAAAGATATAGCAAAAGATTACACTGCCAAGCTATACTGTACAATAGAGTATTCAGGAGAAAATACGGATGGTTATCGATTAAGTTCAAGGACTCTCACTATCCTCGGAAGCCTTGGCTTTGAATTGGAAGTAGATACCTGGAAATTAGAAAGTAAAGCTTAAAATTGAAAATATACGAATTCCTTCCCTGTTCCACTGTAAAGACCGATTAGTATGAGCAAGAGCAGGAAAATGAGAGGAGTGAATACAGGTCTTATTTTCCATAAAACCCGTGGAAAATATTCCTTATATTCAAATATTTGAATCAGTAATGCTAAAAAACACAGTCCAATAACGGTTTCCGTTAATATAGAACTCTTGATATTTGAATTCCAGAGAAATACCTTTTCACTCACAAGGAAAAAATCAGACATGTTTTTCGATCTAAAGGGTATGGCACCCAGAAAAAATAAATGATATGTGAAGAAAATAGAGACAATTTTTCCCGGAAAACTCGGAAAAATTTGCTTAAAACCCAGTTTCTCCATGATTCTCTGGAGAACCAAAAAGAATCCATGAAAAAAACCCCAGATTACATAAGTCCAGGCTGCTCCATGCCAGAGTCCACCCAGCACAAAAGTTAAAACGAGATTAAACTGATTTCGAAATTCCCCCACCCTGCTTCCTCCGAGAGGAATATATAAATAGTCGCGTAACCAGGTAGAAAGGGTAATATGCCACCTTTGCCACATTTCACGCGGAGAAGCAGAAAGAAAAGGAGCTTTAAAGTTCTCAGGTATCTCATAGCCGAGAAGATAAGCCGCTCCCCTGGCTACATCTGTATAGCCTCCGAAGTCTCCATAAATCTGCCAGGTAAATCCATGAATCGCAATGAAAAGTTCAAAACTTGAATACTGAGATGGATTTTGCCAGACGGGGTCGATTACCCCGGCAATATTATCGGCAATTAAAACTTTTTTTACGATTCCGAGAGCCACCAAAAGCATTCCTTTATAAATATAATCTGACTTAAAATCGATTTCTGTTTTTCCCTGAAGTTGAGGTAAAAACTCATTAGCCCTCATAATCGGACCGGCGATTAACTGAGGGAAAAACATAATAAAAACCATATAGTTCAAAAGACTAATATCCTCTGTATATTTTCCTCGATATATATCGATTGTAAAGGCCAGTATCTGAAAAGTATAAAAACTAATAGCAAGAGGAAGTATAATCTTCAGAGAAGTACCGAACTCTTTAAACCATATAATTCCTGTTATATCGTATAAAACAGAATTTAGAAAATAGAAATACTTAAAAAATCCGAGATTTAATAAATTTATGAATACAATAAAAGTGATCATTTTTTTGGAACGATTCTTTTGTATGTAGCTTAGAAAGTAATAATTAATTACAACAACGACAAGAAAGTGAAAAAGAAAAGGTAAACTCCAACTTGCATAAAAAAGAATAGAAGCAATCAGGAGAGAGATCTCTTTTCCTTTATGACTCGGTACAGACCAGTAAACAACATAAACTATCAGAAAAAATATTAAAAACAATAAAGAAGTAAATAGCATACTAGTCCTTCATCAACCTATTGATATTTTTCTCAAGATACTGATTCAAATGCTCAGTAAATCGAATCATTCCATAATGATTCAAATGAATCAGATCATAAAAATAATCTCCATTTTTTTCCGGCAAAAATATATCCTGCAAATCAATTAGCTCTGCTTTTGCTCCATTCATTTTTCCTAACTCTTCTTTCCATAATTCAAATCTCTCTTTTTTATTTAACTCTTCAATTAAATCACTATAAGGAGCCATTACATTAATAATACGTATATTCTCTTTTTTTAATCTATCATAAATATACTTTAAACGCTTAAAATATAACTCGGTACTTTTATTTTTTTTGAATTCCTTTGTTGTGTTCTTTGCCAGTAAACAGGTATCATACAAAGCTTTTTTATGATAGTAATTCGAACCGACAGGAATCACTTCTCCATTGGCCGGATTTGTCTTCTTAATACAATCCTCAATACTCAACAGAGGATAATGAGAAATTTTTTCTCTGGAATCATTTTCAAAATCAGCAATGCCCGTATTAGGATTTTTCAAAGCCCTGAAGTAATGCTTCATCCTTTCACCGGGAGCTAAGAGAAAATGTCGCAGGTCCCTTCGATAAGCAATACTTCGAATTAACACAAAACCGTAATCCTCATAAGAAGGTTGATAATAAAATTTCTTTAGCTCTATAGCAGCCTGAATACGGTTAAACTCGGAAATCATAGCCAGGGTAGGTATCGAAAGATCGGTAGCTTGAACCCAGGGCATTGTAACCTCCATCACATGGATGAGAAGTTTTACCTTTTTAAATTTTCTTAAAACTTTTTCAGTAGCCAACTCCTGTACCAATAGCTCGGAACCCGGAATGGCAATCGATTGCACCTTATAGCCATATTTTCCCATAGATTCATTCATAGCTTTCATCGAAAGCCCCTGATAGGCAACGGAAGTTCCAAGGATCAAAATATCCGGATCATGTTCTTTTTGCTTTTCCTGCACATGATGAAGGATTCGGTTCACGTTCGCTGCGTATGAATTTTTCCTGAGAAAAGGAACATATAGTCCCAGTTGAAGAAGAACTTCCAAGATCAGGAAAAATAAAATTGGAATATAAAAACGTTTATCTTTATAAAAGTTCATATTAAAAATCGAAGTATAGGAATTTTTGTTTCTCGGTTGCTCCAAAAACGAGAATCAGGAATAAACTGGCAATATTTGCATAAATTAAACGGTTTCCCTGTTTTCCCATTTCCTCCACATTCCTCTTAGAAAAAATATAACTGGCTGCATAACAAATTACCAATAGAATGGCGTAATTATAATTTCGAAATGAAAGCATACTCATAGTATTCATGGGGATAAATAACATGGCTTTCATCATACCTATAGCTTTGGTCATATTTTCAGCTCGAAACATTACAAAACCAAAGGCAAGAAAAAACATGGTTATAACCCTTGAGAAAAGGTCATAGGCCATTCCTCCCTTTTCATTTAAGGTTTTTCTAAATTTAGTACGAGCATATTCTCTATGAAAATGTACCATAACGGCCTGCCATACACCCCAGGCAACAAAATGGTAGGCTGCACCGTGCCATACACCCCCAAAAAGCCAGGTAATATACAGGTTTCTGTAAGTTAGCCAGGTAGAACCTCTCGAACCTCCGAGGGGAATAAAAATGTAGTCTCGTATCCAGGTAGAAAAAGATATATGCCACTTCGTCCAATGCTCAGAAATATTGGCACAGGACATCGGAAAATTAAAATTGGCATCAAATTGGAAACCAAATAATCTCGCAACTCCAATCGCAATATCGGTATATCCGGCAAAGTCAAAATAGATTTGCCAGCCAAAGGCAATAGCACCCACCCAAATTTCAAGTGGACTCATAGTTTGATAATTAGCAAAAGTATTATTCACTACAACCCCGAGGTTGTCAGCAAAAACCAACTTTCGCATAAAACCAAGAAGAATTCTCGAAATGCTGATCTGTATGTCTTCGTTAGTGACGGTCAGACGATTACCTAAATCCCGGAAAAAGGTAGAAGCCCTAACGATAGGCCCTGCAACCAATTGCGGGAAAAAGGCTACATATAAAGAAAAATCAATAATTGACTTTTTAGCTTCAATTTCCTTTCTATAAACATCAATCGTATAGCTCATAGATTGAAAGGTATAAAACGAAATTCCTACCGGGAGAATAATCTCATATTTAGGAAAACGATAGGTTGTGAAAATATTTAGATCGTTAAATATACCCAGAAGAAAATTAGTATATTTAAAATAACTTAATAAGCCCAGGTTCCCGATAAGAGAAAGAGATAAAAACAGCTTCCTCTTTCGCTCAGACTGACCTTCTTTAGAAATCTGTAAAGCAACAAAGTAATCGAGTAAAGTAGAAGAAATGATAAGAAAAATAAAATTAGGATTCCAGGACATGTAAAAGTAATAAGACACAAGCAACAAAAAAATTCTCTCGGTCTTATTCTTTAGAAGATTCCCAACAATAATCACTACAAAAAAGAATATGAGAAATTCTACAGAGTTAAACAGCATTCTTTACTTCTCCGTATTTCTGCTCACATAATAGAAGCAGTTCCTTTTCTATTTTCTCCGCAGTTTTTTTCCAGGTCCAATCTTCCGCTTTCCAGGGAGTCTTTCTCGCGAAGTTACCTGTTTTCGCTATTTTTAGCATACTATCAGCCCAGGCCTGCACCTGCAAAGGAGGAACGAGATAATCCACAGATTCTTCTATAATTTCACGAAATACCGGGATCTCAGAAACCACACATTTCTTTTGTTCCACCAGGGCTTCGAGAATAGGAAGACCAAAACCTTCATGTAGAGATGGAAAAAAGAAAATCGCAGCATTCCGATAAAGGGAACTTAAGTGTTCTTCGGAGGGATTTTCAATAAAAAGAATTCCTTCGTTTTTTAGTTCTCCCCTGACAAGTTCCTGTAGGAGTGCCGAGTCCCCCCAGCCTTTTCTACCGGCCAGAACAAGAGAAAAATCCTTAGCCACATCGCTCTCTTTAAAAATACGGAATGCCCGTATCAAAGTTTCAAGATTCTTTCTGGGTTCTAAGGTTCCGATAGAAAAAAAATAGGGTTCTTTTATATCGGGAAGAATTTGAGAATTTTTCTCATTTTTGTTTACCCCCGGATAAACAAGTCGTAACTTGGAGCTTACGGCGGGCCTATAGGCTTCAATTTCTGTCATTGTATTTTTAGATAAGCATAAGATTCTATCTGCGTTTTTCATGGTTTTCGCAGACATAAGCCTGTGCTGCCAGTAGTTTCCTTTTGCCATAGTAGCAGGAGCTGAAACGAAATTCAAATCATGATAATTAACAATAGATGGCAGAGACAACTTCCAAAAGGGTAAAAGTTGCAAAGTTCCCCAAAAAATATGAACCCCGGATTCTTTCAGCATTTTTGGAAGAATAAAATTCAACCAGTATGCACCAAATTTCTTCACAACTTTTACTTCCAAATATTTTCGATTCGATTCAAGAAATGGAATAAATATCGGATCAATCTCCTTATTCGCCAGAAGAACAAAGTAAAAAGGAGAATCATCCCTGCACAAATAAGTCAGGGCTTCAAATAAATAACGGGAATTCCCGGTCATCCCGTAACAAAGAGGTCTTGCATCCAGACCCACCTTATATCTGGCGAGATAAGACATTTATTCCTGCTTTCCTTTTTTTATATTGTACAGCTTTACCATCGCATAACGTATAAACTTACGATAGCAATCTTTAGCCATATGTCCCCCATCAGCAAAGCTATTACAATAATAATCCGGATCTCTGTCCATATCCCAAATTTTATATGAATACTTCTTTGAAATCGCGGAAGCCCGTTTTTCCCACTCGGAAGCAAATGCTGCCTTTCGAATCAATTCCTGCATAGGAATGGAAGTCTGAGGCCATACGATTACGAGGGGAATCTGGTTTTCCTTACAAAGCTTTAGAGACTTCTCATAAAAGGTGTACTGCATATCAGAAGGCTTGTAGGAGCTATATATCCAGCTCAAAGTTCTATCACTGGTAGCTTTCAATACGGCAAAGTCCTTCTCTACATAAGAGGCAACAGGGGAAAGTGCATGTCCCCTATCTTTTAAAAGAGCTTCCCTCGTGGCATCCTTTATCTTAATACGAAGCTTCATTTTTTCCGGTTCTTGAAGACGACTCAGGGCTGTATCTATATAGGGCTTATTTTTCCCGCTGGCAAATAAAAACTTACCAAAATAAAAACTGAGATACGTCTTACCGAATAAGAAAGCATGTCGTAAGATAAAAATTGGATCGAAGCTATAAGTTAAATTGGACTTTCTAAAGACAGGAGTATTGTCATTAAATTGATAAGGATCTGCTTCAAGCAAAATAAATTCGGGCTTAACTCCATTATCAAGCAACTTCTCAAGATAATAGTAATAATAAGCCGGAGTAGTAACCGCAGAAGAAAGGTTGTATATATCCCAGTCAGGATAATATTCTTCTAATTCCCGCGCATCAAAGTACAAAAGTCTCGATGAACCGAGAACGACCATTAGCTTTTTATCGCCCTTCTTGCCTTTACCGTATTTATTTAACAGTTCCCGATAAATATCTTCTTTGGCTTCATAGTAAAGATAAGTAAAATCAGACTTTATATAGTCTTTTACCTTATCCAAAAGAAATAGCTTATCGAATAAAAATAATCCCAAAAAAAGAAAAAGCGGATATAATAAAAATTTTTTTTCTCTCATACACATAATTCCCGTGAAAGCCTGTATTCCGAAATGAGTCATGGAATACCCACCACAGGAAGTCCGCTTCAGGCTTATCGGACATTGAAGATCATATTCTCCATACGGGAATTTTGTGTAAATCGGAATTTATACTCAGGAAAAGTTTTCCAGGTATCAATTATCCTAAAGGAACCCAGGTATATTCCCTAAGAAAGTCGAGAGTTTTTTAAATTGCAGGCGAGCCACCGAAGGCTCACTTCCCAAAAAAACCGATTCGCAGGATTAAACCGCAGTAGCTAGAAGAACCGTTCTACGCCGCCTTTTCAGTTGTGCAAACCACTCAGATGTTTTCTTACTATAGTTCACCAGGTGCTTTAAATAGGGACGTTTTTCCGGATTAAGGATTTCCCTTGCTTCCTTAATAGTCTCTTCGATGATTTTCATGTGGAATGTAAAATAACTTGTGAATAAATCATAATAATTTGTTTCACAATCTTCCCATTTACGACCGGCAATATCTGTAAAAAATGCTTCCATATCCGCAAAGTCTTTATCATGATCCGCATCGTATGGAGTGTTAATGATAGCAATATTATCGGTTATATCTGTCAATCTTTGAAAATAGGCCTCCAGTTCTGGAAATGATTCTGGCATATCCTCATACCTCCAAAAAGGTTGTTTTTACCATATTTTTTTACGTCTTTATACGATCAAGTAAAATACTTTTTATTTTCAAACTTTAAAAAACTCTACTTTTGATTTTAAGGACTCAGCAATTCCTGCTACCGAAGAAGCATTATCTGCTAAATCTGTAGATGCAGAAGAATTGGACTGAGTAATCTCATTAATCACCGTTATTGATTTCACAATCTCCTGGAAAGAAAGTTTTTGTTCTCCCGTCTCAGATTCAATCTGGTTTGAAAAAGTTCGAACTGTAGCAATGTCGTTCTCAACAAGGTGATTAATGGAAATTTGCTTTTGCATAAAAGAAGCCACACTTTCCATGTGTTCGGCGACCGCATGAACCCCTACAAGAATCGTATTCGTCTTATCTATTAGAGTAGAAACATTTTCCATACCCAAATTTGTTTCATCGGCATTGGTTCGAATGATCCTATCAATATCCCTTATACTGACTGAGGTTTGCTCGGCAAGTCTTGAGATTTCATCGGCAACAACAGCAAATTCTCTGCCGGCATCCCCTGCCCTTTCCGCTTCTATGGCTGCATTTAAAGAGAGAAGGTTTATCTTTTTTGAAATGTCTCCTATTATTCCTATCACTTTTAGCATATCCCTGGAGCTCTTGTGCAGAGAGGTCATAGAGTCTTCCATTTCCTTTAAGGATTTTCCTGCAAGAAAAGCTTCTCTTGAAATTAGATGAATACTATCCTGAGTAGATTGAATACTCTGATTCATTCCCCGAATTTGTCCCGAAAGTTCCACTAATTTATCAATTAAGGAATCCAGATTCCGAGACTGGTGTTTTACTGTACCGGCAACTTTTTCTATCATGTGAAAAATACTTTCTATAGAAGAACTGATTTCTTCCGTGGTTGCTGCCTGGTTCTGTGTATTATCCGAATAACTTCTGGCAGAATTCGACATTTTTCTTGCTGAGGAAGCCAGTTCTACCGAAATTTCATTCACAATTTCCAGTACCCCACCTACGATCTCTGTGAAAGCATTAAAATTTAAAGCCAGCTTTCCAAGCTCATCATTAGGGATATCCTCGATCCTCTGCCTGACATCTCCAAAAGCAAGAGCCGTAAAAGCCTCCACAAGCTTATTAATGGGCCGTGTAATCGAATGGGTTCCAAAATAAAAGACAAATACTACCAGAAGCACCGATAAAACACAGACTCCTATCGTACCGAAAGCTATGGAATTCAGTGGGGCTGTAGTTTTGGACCTTGGAACTTCATAAACAACTATCCAGTCGGTGGAATTCATGGGAGCATAAATCAGGTCTGTGATTCCCCTCTTTTCATCAAAATATTCCAGAACCTTACTGGCTGTTTTATTCTCCAGGATCTGCTGAATCATCTGTTTTCCGATGTAATAGGAAATATTCCTTTGATAATCCTCTTCGGAAGAAGATAACTGTATCACTCCGGTTTTATCAATCAGCCAGATCCTTGCATCAAATTCAGTTTCAGTTCGTATAAACTCAGAAGCAAAACGATCAAAATTTAATGATATACCGGCTATACCCTGGGGATTGCCTGCTTCTCCTATCAGCACATTGATAAAAACCGAAATTTTATTACTGCCCATTTTCTTGCGGTTAATATTTATTTGCTTTTTAATACCGGAACGAAGTGTCCTCTCATACCATTCATTATAAGGCTCTTTCTTATCGAGGATGAAAAAGGTCTGTTTCCCGGAGGTATAATAATGATCCGTATCCTTATTTACTGCAAAAGCTGAACTGTATTCAAATTGTTCAATCAATAAATCCAGCTTCTTTTGAACGAATTTTGTCAGGACTTTATTTTTCTCTTTTTCAGAAAACCAGTCCCGAAGAAGGGGGTCATCTGCCAGCTGAAGGGAGGTTTCAATGGCCCTTTGAATACGGCTATCAATTTGCTCGGCTTTTAAGGAAGCAAGGTGAATGAGATCCGAAGACTGAAGCCTATCCAGAAGAGATACCCTTGCAAAAAAATAGCTCATGATACCGGTGACAGCCACCGCAAAGGTCAGGGCGACAATCGCCATTATAATGAACTTATTGCTAATCTTTTTAAATCTATCCATAGACCCCTAAAAAACCCTATCCATAGTATCGGTATTTTTCTCAAATAGGGGATCAGGAATTTTTTAATGCTTCATAGGCTATAAAAAAAGTTTCATTGGGTGTTTTCCCGTCTCCATTCAAAGAAAATTCAGGAAGAAGTCCATTTACATAATACATATCTATCTCCCCCTTATTTTTTGCATTAATCTTCCCCCTGTATTCACAATGGAAAAAATCTTTTACTTTAGAATAGGTAACACCGCTTATATTAATCCGGTTCGGTGTGCCGCTGGATTCCATACGACTTGCGGTATTCACCGTATCTCCCCAGACATCATAGGCGAATTTCTTTTCTCCTATTACTCCGGCTACTAAAGGGCCTGTGTGGATTCCGAGCCGCAGTTCCCAGTAGGGTAATGAGTTTTGAATTTTATCCTTTTTCATCTGTAGCATAAAAGATTGTATTTCCATAGCAGCCAGTATACAATCTATCGCATTGGTTTTATTAGAAATAGGAACTCCTCCAGCACACATATAAGAATCCCCTATAGTTTTCAATTTTTCGAGATTATATCTATCCACTATCGAGTCAAAATAAGAAAAGCATCTATCTAATTCCTCAATTAATTTCGCCGGCTCCATTTTCTCTGCAATTTTCGTGAAACCCTGAAAATCGGTAAATAGAACCGAAACGCAATCGTGCATAATTGGTTCGGTATATCCTTTTTCTCGAAGTTCCAGGGCCACATCTCTGGGTAGGATATTCAGCAAAAGCTTCTCTGATTTTTCTTTCTCCTGCTCAGCGAGTTTTTTCGCTTTTTCCGTTTCTTCTAATAAATGAGAATTATGAATTACACCCACAATTTGCTCAGAAAACCTTTCCAAACTTTGCAACTGATTCGGATCAAGATAAATTTGCTTATCATAGGCAGATAGATTCAATATTCCTATTACCCGATTTTTTAAAACAAGAGGGATTTGGATTATAGTTCGTAACCTTCCGCTGAGCACGATTTTTAAGTCCTGCTTGGTTCCCCTGATTTTCTTTTGGTTATAATGATTCAAGTAAACATCCCTGGTTTCATCAACATTTTCTCTAACATCTGGAATATACAGAATTTGATTATTCTTATACGTATAATACAAGGTTCCGAGTTCCGGCTCCAGCTTATGTGTATAATTTTTTAAAAACTTTAATTTCTCCTCCTGTATGGGATTATCATCCGGACTACTCCATTTATACGCATACAGGAAATTTTCCTGTTCATTCACAAGTGTTAGCCAGAGAATGTCAAGACCCAGGTTTTCAAAAACATAACGATATACCTGCTTCAGTATATAATCCAGATCCACACTTTCATTGATCAAACGCGAAAATTCGTTTAACTTCTCTACTTCTTTTTTAGCTACAGCCAATTCTCGGGTTCGGTCATGTACCATCACTTCAAGGTTTTCTTTTAACAGGTAGAGTTCCTGGTTTCTTTCTTTTAGAGTACCGGAGAGCTTTTTTGAAACAGAGTAAGCATGAGAAAACCGCATAGAAAGAGAAAAGGCCTGGCTGAATATAAACACAAATAAACCAAGAGAACTATAGTTACCGGTATGTATGAGCTGCATTCCGTAAAAAATATCATTCAAAAAGAAAATAGCAAAAATGCTTATTCCCAGAAGAAAAACTTTAGCCCCTTTCAACTTCTTCGCAAGGGCATAGACCATAATAAATAACACATAAAGAATTGCGAATAAAGCCATGATCTGAACGGGATACAGAGTATAGCAAAAAAGATGTGAGGGTAAAAGAAGTAAAAGCAGGGAAACTCCAAGAATCGGATAGATAAGAACTTTTGCAAAAGCCCAATAGGGTATATCTTGAAAAATGGCCTGCAAATACCATAAAAATCCCGGAAAACCCAGGTAGAAGGTAAGAAACTCTAATCTGAGACCCACATTCCAGTCTAAAGAAGGAAGTAATTCATACAGGTAACGCTCTTCTGTTAACAAACTTCTAACGGCAAGTAGAAGACAAAAGAAACTAAAAAATAGAGTAGATTCATCTTCCCTTCTCAATATAAATAAGCCAAGATGATAAAAGGCCATTATTAAAAGACTACCGGTAAGGAATAAATCCGCAGCAAAACTCTTTTTTTGCATAGCTGAGATCTGCTCATTCGAACCAAGATAAATGGAGTTCCAGAGTCCGCCGGTCTTGTCATGAAAATTAGAAACATGTAATACAAGCTCATAAGAACCATCCGGACTTCTGGGTAGAAACAGAACAGCAGGTTTCAGAAAAGGAACCGACTCAGAAAGGCTTTTTCCAGTCTTTCCGCTCGAAAATAAAGGTTTCGAGTTTACATAGAGAACACAGGCAGAACCGATTATATTTAGCTTCAAGGCAAAATCTTTTTCCGGTTCCAGTTGAAGAAAAACTCGGTATGTTCCAAAACCCTTATGCTGAATTTTCTCTTCTCTTAGAGAATTTTCCCCCCAGGGAGAAGGAACTGTGATATAAGAAATTTTGTCCTCTTTAGGTTTGGAACCCGGTTCCAGAAATTTTTGCCAGTAAAATTCCCAGCTTCCATTTAAGGGAATGGCGCGATAATTCAAAATTGTATTCCCCCTGAGATCCATTTTTCCATTCCGTATTTCGGGAAGAGGAACTTTCTTTTCCTTACAGGATAAAAAAGGAAATATGAATATAGAGATAAGAAGAAATACTCTTATAATAAAACTGGCTTTCAACATGGTAACTTACATTCAGCTTATACTGCACTTCTTTTTTTAAAAGACAAAAATACCTTTTCTAAAAATATTCAATTTTCAGGAATAAGCTCTGATAATCGTATTCAGAGAACTTAAATAGGATCTACCAAAAATCACAATATGAACTAAAACCGGGTAAATTTGCCAGAAAGGGATGCGTTCTTCCAGTTCAGGATCCAGACTTAAGGAATCACCAAGGCGTTTCATCCAGGAGGAACCGGGGAAACCTCCGAACATCCTCATCATCCCGAAATCCTGTTCGGGGTGACCGAAGGCCAGACAGGGGTCAATCAAATAGAGTTTTCCCTCTTTTCCGGCAATCGCGTTCCCGGACCAGAGGTCACCGTGAATCAAGCGGGGAGTAAGCTTTTCCAATTTCCATATTTCAATAAGATGATCAATGAGCTGAATCAATTTATGAGCCAGGGAAGAATCCAGCTCTCCTTTCTGTTCTGCCAATCGAATTAAAGGCTCTATCCGGTAGGCCAGCCAGTATTCTCGAAACGATTCACTCAAACGGTTTGTCTGGTAAATATTTCCGATATAATTATGCTCTTTCCAGCCCCAGTGAGTAGAAGTATTCCTGTACAGAGAGAACAGGGAATTGTAAATGGAATCTTCCGAGCGCCTTCCCCCTCCTTCGATAAAGTCCATCACAAGGTAGTATTTCTCAGCCTGTGAGAAAAAACCGTAACAATAGGGAACGAAAGCACCCTGCTCCTGCATGTAAATCAGGGCATGAGATTCCGATTCTGCCATTTTGAAGGAATCAAGAACTTTTATAGCAAGGTCCTTAGAAGAGGTTTTTGCTTTATACAGGGGAAAAAGACTGGAAGAATAAAATTCTATACGAGAAATTTCAGCTCCATTTAAAGCTTCATATCTCTGAAGAGAAGGCAGAAGAGAATTTAGCTTTTTAATATCCAATCCAGAAGCCCCTTAGAAGTCCTTTCGCAAATTTCCTGAACATTTGAAAAACCCTGCAGGCCTCCATAGTAAGGATCAGGAACATCGGGCTCGCCTTCCACTTCCGGGTCAAACCTGCGAAATTTAAAAACCTTCTTTTTATCTTCTTCGTTTCTAGCCATGGCGAGTATATTGGAAAGATTGGAAGAATCCATTGCAAGAATGTAATCAAATTTATCAAAATCATCACGGGTAAAGAGTCTGGCCCTGTGAATCAATTCAATTCCTCGCTTTTTAGCCGTTTTTCTTGTATTTGGATGAGAAAGCTCTCCAATATGCCACTCTCCCGTCCCGGCAGAATCAATAATGAATTTAGATTCGAGTTTACTTTTTTGAACCAGATCTGTAAAAGCACCTTCCGCAGCGGGAGATCTACAAATATTTCCGAGACATACGAACAAAACTCTTTTCTTTTCCATGCTAGCCCAAGCCTCTATAATATTCCTTCCAAGTAAAGGATTTTTGCTTTTTTAGAGAAATCTGGTTGCAAAAGATGTTATTCAATTAGTAAATAACTTATTGAATACGTTTTGATTTTTACTGCCCCTTTTCATGGGAACTGTTTGAAATCTATTTATCTACCGATATATAGTATATTTTGAACGGTTCCCTTTTTTTTATCCACTCGTACCGAAGCACAGCGTTCGGCTGCAATATTGCACCAAAGGTCCGTTCAGGGAGTTTTTTGTTTATAAGCTTTTACAATATAGCTGTATTTTCCAGGCTACAAAGATGAATTAATACATATCTTTATATTTAATAATTAACTCTATATTACTTCTAACTCCAAGTTTATCTCGAATATTGCTTAGATGATATTCCACCATTCTTTTTGATTTTCCAAGGATTTTTGCAATTTCTGCCGGTTTATGACCTTCCAAAAGATTCTTTAAAATTATATGTTCTTTTTCATTAAATAAAAGTTCATCTTTTAAGAACTTCTTAAGTTGCTTAGAGCAATAGTAAATTCCTGCCATAATATTTTGCACTGTTGGTATCATATTATCCAAATTTTCCGTCTTAAGAATATATCCATTAACACCCACATTATTTGCATCACGAAAATAACCTTCACTATCGAACATAGTATAAACAATAATTTTAATATAGGGAAATTGTTTTTTTACCGTTGGGATTACTTCGAATATATTTTTCCCGGGCATGTTGATATCGGTAATAACCAGGTGTATTTTCTCAGAATATAAAAAGTCTATTAAATGATCTGCTGAGTTTAGTATTTTTTTTATTTCAAAATATCCCGATTTCTCAAGTGAATATTTTAAGCCGGTTGTGATAGCATTATGATCATCTAATAGTAGAACGTTTGTCATATTTTCTGTTTATATTCAGCTATTTTTATGATTGGAACCATCGAAAGATCAACATTTTTTTCCAAAATATTTAGAGATAGCTGGGATTCCCATTCGGTTAAAATCAAATCCGGTAGAACATTATGGCTGATTGATATTAGCTCATCATTATTTGCACAGTGTATATACATGGCAGATAAATCCTTAGACTTTGTCAAAGATAAAAACTCTTCTTTACTTACAAGAGCAAAAATTATTTTTTCATTTAAGGGTACCCTGATTTCAAATAGGGTTTTCTCGTGAGGTGTCGACTCGACTTTCATTTCCCCTCCGTGTAATTTAAGGATTTCTTTACAGAGAAGAAGTCCTATGCCGGAACCTATTTCCCCATTTGTTCCCGGAGTCTGTTTGAAATAGCTATCCTTCCAAATGTTCAAAATCTGTTCTTTACTCATGCCAAAACCACTATCTTCGACAATTATTCGATGTCCGTTTTGTATATAATGATGTACTTTTACCGTACGTGCGGGCGGGCTAAATTTAATTGCATTATGGCATAGATTATAGATAAGTTCTGAAAATAAATCCTCATCTATAGTTAGAATTGTATCTTCCGGCACAAGGTTGATGAGTTCTATATTTTTATTTTTGGCAATAGAAGATAAACGATTGAAAACTTCAGCTACAAGTTTTTGCAGATCTGTGTGCCTGTAGTTTAGTTTATAGAAATCGGTCTTTAAACGGTTTAAGTCTAATAAACGATTTATCATTGAAGATAGATTATCCAATGTAATACTGTTATCTTTTAGAATTGCTTCCTTTTCTTCTTTGTTTAGATTTTTCGCTGTTAATACATAGTCTATATTGGTTTTGACACCGCTTATGGGAGATCTTAAGTCATGAGTCACCAGGGAAAGAAATTTGTCCTTTAATAAATTGGCTTCCTCAGCTTTCTGTTTTTCTTTCTTGTATTGACTCGTTCTTTCTTCCACTTCTAATTCTAAGCTTTTGTTTAGTTTTTCCAGACTATTCCTTACAACAGCAAATTCTTTTACCATGGCAAGTCTATGCGCTAAAATAAAAATCCATAAGAAATATAATAACCTGTATTAATAATAGTTTCAGTATATAGGACATCATTAATTGAAAAGATTAGTAATATAATAAAAGTAAAAGATATAAAATAAGCTCCTATGGTTTTTTCTTTTATGGCTATAGATAATTTAACTATAACGTATAATATAGAGATTATAATAAATATATATAAAATAGGAAGGGTATGAGTAAAAATGGAAGGAGGTATAAACATGATAAAAGCAGAGAAAATAAATTGAGGAAAGGTAATACTATAGTCAATCCTATTATTTTTTTGCAATCCGGTGAAATATAAAAATTCGCTAATAAACAGTACAAATAAAGGTGCAGGCAGAAAAGAAGTTAAAAACTCTAGTTTCATCCCAAGATTATAAGGAAAGTTAGGAATTACCCTATAAAGAAAGGGTTCTTCCACTAAAAGAATTCGTAAGGCAATCACAAGAGAAAAGGCACCAAAATAAAAAGTAGCTCTGTCCTTTTTTCTATAGTAGAAATATATAATATGATAAAAACCTACAAAGCAAAGGCAACCACTAATAAATAAATCTATTCCTGTATCTAATTCTTTTTCTAATAAGATTTTTTCTTTTGGACCCAGATAAATTTTTCTCCAGGCACCTCCTTTTTTATGATAAAAATTAGAAATCTGTAATATTATTTCAATTCCATTTTTTGCAGAGGGTAAATCAACAATTACAGGAAATAATCTGGGTTTTCCGTGAGTGGAACTGGTTGATACATGACCTACCTCTACAAGTAAGACACCATTGACCCAAAGCTTGTAAGCTGTATATACATTTTGTAGTCTTAGAGCCAGCACTTCTTCAGTATTTGTTTGGATAAATAGCCTGTGTGTGGCATATCCGATCCCGGAGATGGGAGGATTGCTATTTATATAGGAAAGACTGTTCCATAGTTTTGGCATATTGATAAAAGATGTTTTTTTCTCCGGATTACAAACAGGATTCAAATTTCCTTTATTAGAAAAACAAAATTCATTCCAGTAAAACTCCCATTCACCTTCCAGTTGAAGAATAGGATTTGTTTTAAAATCCCAATTTTGAAGATCCAGAATTCCTGCTTTTGCCCGCGGAAAAGATTCCCCGAACTTACAGGAGAATAAAATTAGGGATAAATACAAAAGTAACTTATAGATATAATACAAAACCGGGACCGACTTCATCAATATAATAATCCAGACCAACAGGATTGAGAAAATTGGTTTCATTTCCTTTGCCCCAATCCATATTATAAAATCCTATATTAAAACCGTTGAAAAGATCATCCATTCTATACTTTTCCTGTAACCCCGGATCGAATTTTCCACCGGCACCCCATATCCCGCCTTTGAATACAAAACCTTTTCTGGGTTTAAGCTTTTCTTTTTTCCTGTCTTTTTCTTTCTGTGTTTGCTGTTCTTCTCTTTTGTTTTTATCTCTTTCATCCTTATCACTCTGTTTTTCCTGAGCATTTATCATGCCTGTAATTGAGAGGGATAAGATGATTAATAGTGATTTAATAAATTTAATTTTCAAGGTAATCCTCCGTAATCTTCTTAGAATATCCGCAGGTCGTTCTTGGAACTATTTCGCATTTGTGAAATGGAGAGAAAAAATTGTATGTTTAGAATAGTTTTTCGCTATAAAAAGGATTTTGGTGAAAACAGAAGTAAAGACTTTATAAAAGCTTTTGCCTGATAGGAGAAAGCTATCATTCGAGGAACGGGACCTCCCTCATAAAGTGATGTTCAAGAGAACTTCGATCTTACGCAAGAGCGAACCAGCACCCGTTCAAAACCTATGAATAATATGCACAGGGGATGAATGGCAAAGTCGCTCATGTCTGAGAAAAAACGGTTATGCTTATAAAACTTATCTTCTATCTTCTCTTTATAACTTCCAAGTTGATTTTCCGCTTCCTCTAACTTTTCCTTGACTCCGGGCAGACTTTCCAGCTCTTTTTCCGCCAGAACTCTGATCTCTTCCTGACTCAAATTCGTCTCGCTTATCTTTACAAATTTAAACTCTATCAGAATGTCTTTTAAGCCAAATCTCTTGCGAGTCTCACCACGACCGATATACAGAAGGTCACTGTAGTTTCTCAGAATTTCTTTCTCACTATCGATTATATACAGGTCGTCTCGGAGCATGAGTGACAGAAACATGATCTTCATGGAAACTTCATTCGCACGGATATAGTCCCTATTAGAAAGATAGGGTAGAACTGTTTTCTCTAAAAAGGTTTGCAAAACCGGTAAATCGAGGTGGATGAAAAACTCCTTCTGCACATCACTCGCTTCCAATTTGGCCGGAAAGAGTGCCTGACGTATCCTGTCATAATAGAAATGCCGGGAGATATTATTCGGTATCTTTAATACAGTATTAAATGCATCCATACCTCCGAAGGTCAGGATTCCATAATAGAACAGATACGACCAGAGGTATCTCTCCGATTGCTCATCCATAGTCAATAGCTCACTGAGCTTAAAATCTTCCACTAAATGCGAAATAGAGATCTTCTCTTCATTCTCTAATAAACGGAAAACCTTATCATGAACCGAACTCAATTTGGTAATATGATCCAGTTTGTTACCATCCATCTCAAGGTTACGGTCGTATAACTGTTCGGGAATCCCTCTTTCTTCTATAAGCTTATTCAAAAAAAAGATGGTTAAGGTTGGATTATAAATAGTATCACTATGCTTTTTGGAAAATTTATAACCGTTATAGTAATGCCGCATAATAGATAAAATCTCGTCCCTGTGCGAACTCATATCAACTTCAGCCAGTATGGGCTCTAAGATCGACTCTACTTCTTTTTCTGTAAAACCAAAGAGATTGTTATAATTGGCAGAGAGGCTAATCGGAGTTGAAATGTTGTAGGCACTCGACATGTCGGTAAGAGTTACCGGGGTTACACCGGTGACAAAGGTTCTATCTATGGCCCCGATATTACCCGACTTGATAACCTTGAAAAACGATTTCAACAGACCATCACCCGTAACAAGCCTTGCATAATCTGTGGTTCTATTGGTGCTGATTAACTCATTGGTGAAATTATCATATTCATCAATCAGAATGTAAAGTTTGTGCTCGGATAATTTAATCACACTGATTAAGGAATTCATGGAATCAATAGCATTCTCCCTCTCAAATGCGACCGGAAAGTCTGCTATACAATCCTTATATTTTATGAGAAATTCTCGAATCACAGTGGTAATATACCTATGAAAGCTATTTTCAATTTCTTTTATATCATTCGAAACCTGAATGGTAGAAAAATCAAGATGCAGGATGAGATAAGAATTTTGCCTGCCGGTTGGATTTTTCCCTATGTAAAGATGGCTGAAAAGCTTTTCGAACCGATCTTTTCTTTTGATGTCGTAGTAATTGGCCAGAGTATCAAGCCAGAGAGTTTTTCCCATACGCCGCGGACGCACACAGAAAAGAGTGCTGGCAGTATTCTCGCATTTTTCAATAAAAGCCGTTCTATCCTGGTAGAAATAGCCACCACTAATGATTTTTTCAAAATTCATAATGCCGTAGGGAAGTTTTATCATACTAAAACAGAATTAGTCGAAAACTCCCTGACGGTCAAGTAATTTGCGAAAAAGAACACTTTTCAAGCAGAGTCTCAGTCTGCATGAAAAATGAGTCTTTCATAAGTTGCACCGGTACTGGTGGTTGAACCACAGCGATAACCGGAATTTACAACTCCGGAAGTGGGAGTATGCCAGCACAGACGAAGTTCGGGACTTACAGAACCGGTATCACAATTACTTTTGCTTACTCCAGTTCCGGCACCGGCAAAACCCCAGGAATCACTTCCCCCTCCGGAACTATCAAAGTACCAGTCTACTCCATTTGCATTATGGAATGAAGTAGTATTTGCTCCTGTGGCAAAAGTCACATCAGCTCTGGGTGCATAAGCTGCCAGGATAATAGAATTAGGTGAAGCAACTAAGCGGCAGGCCATCATTAAATTTGCCTTGTTGCAGGATGAAAGAACCGAGCTAACAGTTGTAGTGGTAGCGGCATAGGTTTCCTGGTAGCAAATGCTCCAACCGTGAAGGAGGGAAATATCAAAGTTAGTTAAAGGTCCACTAAAGGTATATTTCCCAGCTATAACTAATGCTTCGGCATCTGTAAGAGCACGATTATAAATCCGAATATCATCAATTATACCCGGGAAAAAAAGAGTACCATCACTTCTATAACCAATTCTGAGTGGTGAATCTGTAGTATTAATTACCTGGCTTGTAGGCCCCAAAACTTTTATGCCATTCTTATATACGTTGAAATTAGTACCATCATAGCTAACAAGCCAGTTTTCCCAGGATGTTGTAATTGTCTGAGCGGTTAAATTGTTGGTTCCACCTCCCCAGAATCCTATGGAATTACCGGTATTATTGATAAAAAAGCCAAAACTACCCCAGTCAATGATATGGGAATAGTCTCCAAAGCTCGTGGTGGAAGATTTTATTCGAACAGATAAAGTTCTGGCTGAAGTGCCTGCAATTCCAACATTGGAAGAAGTGAGAATATAACCGGTAGAACCATCGAAACTATAGGCAGTATTTGGATTCCCCTCAATGTCGCTTGTAGGACTTACCGAACCATAAATTGTGCCATTTAAACCTGAAATAATATCTGTAGCGTTATTATTGAAAGGATAATAAGCAACCATACCGCTGAAAGGGAAATCCCTGTGTGTTTTGTAAGCTGTTTTATTTCCGGCTTCATCTTTAACAATTACATTGAAATAATAAGCCGTATTGGATGTAAGTCCCGAGGCGGTCTGAGTCAGCAGGTTCGATGTGTAAGAGCCAACAGGAGTACCATTTGCTTCAATCTCAGCTACCGTAGTCATGGTCGAATTGGAAGAATAGTATAGAAGATACTGCAAGCTGGCCTGAGTTGTTACAGTATCACTAGCCGCAGTCCAGCTCAAGGTGGCCGAGGTGGCACTGAGACCTGTAATATTCAAAACATTTTTACTTAAAGTCGGAGCAGTTAAGTCTGCGATATTGCTCGCTGCACTATAAACCATAGTTCCGGCGAGTGCATACTGATCCACTGGAGTGACAGCAAATCGAATGTATTTCAAATCATCGGCTATAGTAAGTGTATATGTGATTCCGGTTGCACCGCTAATCGCCGAGCAGTTTGTAGGTGGAGCACTTGTGTTATCTGTACAGCGATACCACTGATACGTATGGGTTCCGGCTGTATGACCGTCAGGATCAGAATAACTAAAAGTCCCGGTAAGAGAAGAAGCAAGAGTTATACTTCCACTGAATGTAACACTGGATGCAACAGGAGCCTGATTTGCTGCTACAGTAGTCGTAACGGTATAGTTCTGTGTGCTTCCATCGACTGCGGTGACGGTGTACGTTAAGGGGTTCGTAAAATCGTTTGCAGTTGTTCCGCTCACCTGCACAGTCGTTCCGATTTTAACGGAAGCTCCTGTAGTAGTAAATCCTGCCACCAAATTAGTTATGGCATTCCCAAAAGGAATATTCAGAGCAATGTTTGTTCCTGTAATGATAGCTGTTGCCTGCGGAATAGACGGGATAGAAAAAGATGTGATTTCTTTCGCATTCGGAAGAGTATCAACAATGGCGACTGAGATTCCGGTAACCATCTCCCCTACTGCATTTTTTGTAAAGACGAGAAAGTGCGTGGCTCCTGCGGGTATAGCTGTATTAGTAGCCACATTATAAACGAGGTTCGCCCCGGTCTTGTTCAGTTCTGCTATCGGAGTGGTGCTGAGTCTGGTCGTTGCCGAATTACCCCAGTAAAGTACATAGGAATCAATATTGGATTCGTCTGAGGCTTTTGTTATACTCACCTGTCCAGCTATTGCGTTCTGGGTGTTATCTGTATCTGTGAATGAAATAGAAGCCGCAGTCAGACTCGGTGCAGTCGGAGGTTTCACATAGTCATTAATAAGAACCGAAGGTCCTGTAGACATCTCACCGGCCGTATTTTTACTTACAACCATTAGGTATTGACTTCCTTCGGGAATAGGTAGATTACCGGAAATCGTTACCTTGATATCGGAACCTGTTTTTGCAATAAATGCTAAGAGCCTCGCTTTAACAGTAGCAGACTGTGCAAAGTAAAGACCGTAGTGTGTGATATTCGATTCAGCACTGGCTTTGCCTATGAGAATTTCTCCTCCGAGCTGCAAGGCGTCAGGGTCCGTGTCCGTGAAACTGATAGTAGACGGAGGGACAGTGGGTTTGGTAACCGATTCGAGGGCTTTCACGTCTTCAGGGCTTAGCTGAGTAACTCCGGTGACAACGGCTGAAAATTCACTGGATGTAACTTCCGGGATGGGCTTCGCATCTACAGATTCTATCGATATAGAGATATCACCCAAATCTTTCCCGTCTTTCGACACACCTATCTTCGATTTACCCAGACCGAGTATAATAGTATAATTCCCGTTTTCGTCCGTACTGAAAGAAGGACCCGAATCCTTGAATTCCAGTGCTTCGAGAAGGGTTTCATTACCTGATTTGTCTACACTAAAGAAGGTGAACTTTTTGGCTCCCGTATAAATGGGAGTATTTTCTTTAAAAACATAGCTCGGGTCAGTGCCCGTCTTGTAGAAAGTAGCGATTTTCGAAAGGCTTATGTTATCGGCATTCGCCCAGTAGAGGGTATAGGATTTGATATCCGTTTCATCGCTTACTTTTTTAAGAAAGAGAACGCCTTCGATTTCTCCCCTGTCTACATCCACGTCTCCGAAACTTAAGTAGCCGGAAGTAGAACGAACAGAAAGAGAGGTTGTTAGACCTGCGGATTTGATATTAAGATTTGCGTATTCTATAGGAGTTCCATCCGGGTAGCTCAGCTTCCCCTGCACCGAAAGCTTCGTCTGTTTGTAGGCATCTCCACTATTGACTGTGGAAGGGTCATAGTTTAACGCGAGAACCCTTGCGCCGTTTCCTTCGCTTTTATTGCTTGCAACAAAGTTACAGCTGATAAGACCTAATAAAAATAGTATTGGTAGTATAGTATATCTTGTTTTCATGACAGCACCCAGAAAAAATAGACGAATTAGTCAGTAGATTTCTTAATAATATATATAAATAAAAAAAGAAAAAGATACAGATTATAATTAATGGCAATTAGACTTTAAGGAAGTTTTATCATACTAAAATAGACAACCGGTACGGCCATTCTAATCAGTAGCTGGCGCGAACCAGCACCCGTTCAAAACCTATGAATAATATGCACAGGGGATGAATGGCAAAGTCGCTCATGTCTGAGAAAAAACGGTTATGCTTATAAAACTTATCTTCTATCTTCTCTTTATAACTTCCAAGTTGATTTTCCGCTTCCTCTAACTTTTCCTTGACTCCGGGCAGACTTTCCAGCTCTTTTTCCGCCAGAACTCTGATCTCTTCCTGACTCAAATTCGTCTCGCTTATCTTTACAAATTTAAACTCTATCAGAATGTCTTTTAAGCCAAATCTCTTGCGAGTCTCACCACGACCGATATACAGAAGGTCACTGTAGTTTCTCAGAATTTCTTTCTCACTATCGATTATATACAGGTCGTCTCGGAGCATGAGTGACAGAAACATGATCTTCATGGAAACTTCATTCGCACGGATATAGTCCCTATTAGAAAGATAGGGTAGAACTGTTTTCTCTAAAAAGGTTTGCAAAACCGGTAAATCGAGGTGGATGAAAAACTCCTTCTGCACATCACTCGCTTCCAATTTGGCCGGAAAGAGTGCCTGACGTATCCTGTCATAATAGAAATGCCGGGAGATATTATTCGGTATCTTTAATACAGTATTAAATGCATCCATACCTCCGAAGGTCAGGATTCCATAATAGAACAGATACGACCAGAGGTATCTCTCCGATTGCTCATCCATAGTCAATAGCTCACTGAGCTTAAAATCTTCCACTAAATGCGAAATAGAGATCTTCTCTTCATTCTCTAATAAACGGAAAACCTTATCATGAACCGAACTCAATTTGGTAATATGATCCAGTTTGTTACCATCCATCTCAAGGTTACGGTCGTATAACTGTTCGGGAATCCCTCTTTCTTCTATAAGCTTATTCAAAAAAAAGATGGTTAAGGTTGGATTATAAATAGTATCACTATGCTTTTTGGAAAATTTATAACCGTTATAGTAATGCCGCATAATAGATAAAATCTCGTCCCTGTGCGAACTCATATCAACTTCAGCCAGTATGGGCTCTAAGATCGACTCTACTTCTTTTTCTGTAAAACCAAAGAGATTGTTATAATTGGCAGAGAGGCTAATCGGAGTTGAAATGTTGTAGGCACTCGACATGTCGGTAAGAGTTACCGGGGTTACACCGGTGACAAAGGTTCTATCTATGGCCCCGATATTACCCGACTTGATAACCTTGAAAAACGATTTCAACAGACCATCACCCGTAACAAGCCTTGCATAATCTGTGGTTCTATTGGTGCTGATTAACTCATTGGTGAAATTATCATATTCATCAATCAGAATGTAAAGTTTGTGCTCGGATAATTTAATCACACTGATTAAGGAATTCATGGAATCAATAGCATTCTCCCTCTCAAATGCGACCGGAAAGTCTGCTATACAATCCTTATATTTTATGAGAAATTCTCGAATCACAGTGGTAATATACCTATGAAAGCTATTTTCAATTTCTTTTATATCATTCGAAACCTGAATGGTAGAAAAATCAAGATGCAGGATGAGATAAGAATTTTGCCTGCCGGTTGGATTTTTCCCTATGTAAAGATGGCTGAAAAGCTTTTCGAACCGATCTTTTCTTTTGATGTCGTAGTAATTGGCCAGAGTATCAAGCCAGAGAGTTTTTCCCATACGCCGCGGACGCACACAGAAAAGAGTGCTGGCAGTATTCTCGCATTTTTCAATAAAAGCCGTTCTATCCTGGTAGAAATAGCCACCACTAATGATTTTTTCAAAATTCATAATGCCGTAGGGAAGTTTTATCATACTAAAACAGAATTAGTCGAAAACTCCCTGACGGTCAAGTAGAAATCCTAATAGCTGATATTGTCGATAAAGCAGGCATCCGGTGGTGTGGTTACACTTCCATCCTTATAATATCTCCATTCTACTGTGTGAGAACCATTTGAAATGGGGAAATTATACATCTGGTCGACCGCTGCAACCGGCTCGCCGCTTTGAACAACACCATCTATTTTAAATTCACACTTATCGCAGCAATCTTCTCCGGCGACTTTTCTGTGAAAACTTATAGCACTATTGGTAACCGTAATCGTAGCGGTGATACTTGTTGTCTGACTGTCGGTAATAACACCCGAACGTAAACAGGGTGCCTCCACTCCATTACTTGAACAATCAGTAGAAGTAATAAACCAGCTTGCATTTCCGGCAAATGACCAGCCAGGAGGTATTTGGCTATCAGCAAAGGTGTATCTTACGGTAGTTGCGGAAATCATTGTGTAGGCAGTCTTATTCCCGTTGGCATCGAGAGCGATTACATTGAAGTAATAGGTGTTATTAATAGTGAGTCCTGTAACGGCTTTTGAGATAATGTTACTGGTATAAGTGCCTATGGCTGTTCCATTGGCTTCCATATTGGCAATGGTAGCTATATTATTACTGGAAGATTGATACAGAAGATATTGCATGGAGCTTTGGGGAGTTCCGTCTGTAGCTGCCGTCCAATTGACGGTTAACGATGTGTCAGCCAGGGAGCTGATACTTAAATTTCCGCTGTTTCCCGCCACGGGAGCGAAGTTAAGAAGAACAGAGGGACTTGAATAAACCATAGTTCCGGCGAGTGCATACTGATCCACTGGAGTGACAGCAAATCGAATGTATTTCAAATCATCAGCTATAGTAAGTGTATATGTGATTCCGGTTGCACCGCTGATAGCCGAGCAGTTTGTAGGTGGAGCACTTGTGTTATCTGTACAGCGATACCACTGATACGTATGGGTTCCGGCGGTATGACCGTCAGGATCAGAATAACTAAAAGTCCCGGTAAGAGAAGAAGCAAGAGTTATACTTCCACTGAATGTAACACTGGATGCAACAGGAGCCTGATTTGCTGCTACAGTAGTCGTAACGGTATAGTTCTGTGTGCTTCCATCGACTGCGGTGACGGTGTACGTTAAGGGGTTCGTAAAATCGTTTGCAGTTGTTCCGCTCACCTGCACAGTCGTTCCGATTTTAACGGAAGCTCCTGTAGTAGTAAATCCTGCCACCAAATTAGTTATGGCATTCCCAAAAGGAATATTCAGAGCAATGTTTGTTCCTGTAATGATAGCTGTTGCCTGCGGAATAGACGGGATAGAAAAAGATGTGATTTCTTTCGCATTCGGAAGAGTATCAACAATGGCGACTGAGATTCCGGTAACCATCTCCCCTACTGCATTT
The DNA here is from genome assembly GCA_024233835.1 of Leptospiraceae bacterium. Lineage (NCBI taxonomy): Bacteria > Pseudomonadati > Spirochaetota > Leptospiria > Leptospirales > Leptospiraceae > Leptospiraceae bacterium. Next base: position 55,447 of record JACKPC010000005.1, on the reverse strand, counting down.
TTTGTAAAGACGAGAAAGTGCGTGGCTCCTGCGGGTATAGCTGTATTAGTAGCCACATTATAAACGAGGTTCGCCCCGGTCTTGTTCAGTTCTGCTATCGGAGTGGTGCTGAGTCTGGTCGTTGCCGAATTACCCCAGTAAAGTACATAGGAATCAATATTGGATTCGTCTGAGGCTTTTGTTATACTCACCTGTCCAGCTATTGCGTTCTGGGTGTTATCTGTATCTGTGAATGAAATAGAAGCCGCAGTCAGACTCGGTGCAGTCGGAGGTTTCACATAGTCATTAATAAGAACCGAAGGTCCTGTAGACATCTCACCGGCCGTATTTTTACTTACAACCATTAGGTATTGACTTCCTTCGGGAATAGGTAGATTACCGGAAATCGTTACCTTGATATCGGAACCTGTTTTTGCAATAAATGCTAAGAGCCTCGCTTTAACAGTAGCAGACTGTGCAAAGTAAAGACCGTAGTGTGTGATATTCGATTCAGCACTGGCTTTGCCTATGAGAATTTCTCCTCCGAGCTGCAAGGCGTCAGGGTCCGTGTCCGTGAAACTGATAGTAGACGGAGGGACAGTGGGTTTGGTAACCGATTCGAGGGCTTTCACGTCTTCAGGGCTTAGCTGAGTAACTCCGGTGACAACGGCTGAAAATTCACTGGATGTAACTTCCGGGATGGGCTTCGCATCTACAGATTCTATCGATATAGAGATATCACCCAAATCTTTCCCGTCTTTCGACACACCTATCTTCGATTTACCCAGACCGAGTATAATAGTATAATTCCCGTTTTCGTCCGTACTGAAAGAAGGACCCGAATCCTTGAATTCCAGTGCTTCGAGAAGGGTTTCATTACCTGATTTGTCTACACTAAAGAAGGTGAACTTTTTGGCTCCCGTATAAATGGGAGTATTTTCTTTAAAAACATAGCTCGGGTCAGTGCCCGTCTTGTAGAAAGTAGCGATTTTCGAAAGGCTTATGTTATCGGCATTCGCCCAGTAGAGGGTATAGGATTTGATATCCGTTTCATCGCTTACTTTTTTAAGAAAGAGAACGCCTTCGATTTCTCCCCTGTCTACATCCACGTCTCCGAAACTTAAGTAGCCGGAAGTAGAACGAACAGAAAGAGAGGTTGTTAGACCTGCGGATTTGATATTAAGATTTGCGTATTCTATAGGAGTTCCATCCGGGTAGCTCAGCTTCCCCTGCACCGAAAGCTTCGTCTGTTTGTAGGCATCTCCACTATTGACTGTGGAAGGGTCATAGTTTAACGCGAGAACCCTTGCGCCGTTTCCTTCGCTTTTATTGCTTGCAACAAAGTTACAGCTGATAAGACCTAATAAAAATAGTATTGGTAGTATAGTATATCTTGTTTTCATGACAGCACCCTCATTAAAATGTGACGTTTTATTTACAGGATAAAAAACATCTAAATTGACTTTTATTTACCCATTTACAGAATAAGTCCATGAGATACATCATTTATTCTTTTTTATTATTATTCATCTTTTCCTGTTCCCTGGTAAAGAAAGAGGATAAGGATAATAGCGGAACTCTGGCCCTGCTGGCTCTTTTGGCGTCTTCATCTCAGGCAGCAGGTAGCACTTTAACCACCCTGCCTGCTCAAAAATCAAGAGATACAGTTCTTTCTGAGTATAACAGTCGTTATGTGGCCTCTAAGGTTGAAAGTTTTACCTGGAATGGAAGCACTTCTTCCTGTACTGCAGGTACTGTTCCTTCGGATGTTCAAACAAAAGTACAAGTCCGAATAAATTATTTTAGAGGAGCAGTAGGCTTACCTGATATTAGTCTTGACTCAAGTCTGAGTGCAAAGGCTCAGGAAGCAGCTCTTATGATGGAAGCCAATAATTCATTAAACCATAACCCACCTACAAGCTGGACCTGCTATACGACTACAGGTAAAGATGCAGCAGGAGCGTCCAATTTGGCTTTAGGAGCAGCCAATAGCTCTGCTATAGACCTGTATATACAGGATCCCGGTAGTAGTAATTATGCAGCAGGTCACAGGCGCTGGGTTCTCTATTCGAAGGCTAAATTATTCGGGAGCGGGTCGACTTCAAAAGCGAATGCTTTATATGTAATCGGTAATTCTTTGACTTCTTATCCTGAGACTATGCCGGATTTTATCTCCTGGCCTCCTCAGGGATATGTAGTACAAAGCCTGGTTTATGACCGCTGGTCTTTTGCGATTCCTGAAGCAGACTTTAGCTCGGTATCTGTAAACATGAGTAGTTCAGATGGTACATCAATTAGCCTGACAAAAGAAACTTTAGCAAAAGGTTATGGAGATAATACCCTGGTCTGGGTTCCTTCCGGAATTAATAAAACTTCCAGTACTGATTTGACGTATAAGGTGACAATTTCCGGAGTTAAATTAAAAGATGGAACTTCAAAAGATTACTCTTACTCGGTAACCCTGATAAAACCCTGAATATGTTAGAAAAAAGTATTAGTATAAGTCTCTTTCTTTGCTTTTATGCAATATTGAATGTTGGCAAATCATTTTTTCTTATCCGTGCATTCCGCAGGGAAGGAGACTTTAAAGATGCTTTCTTTTCTTTTCTTCTAATTCTTGCTTTAGCTTTTGTTAATCTTGATATAGCTTCTAACAACAATATCGTCTCTTTAATTGCTTTGGTTATAGTTTTTCCAATTACCCTCTCCCTATATTATGAAAATCAAATTTTGCCTGAGCTCGATGAGAGATTGTTGCATCTAATTTCAATCATATACCTTTATAATCTCTTTGTCTTTACATCAGGCGGAAGTTTATATTTTCTCTTACTTCTATCGACTTTTCCTGTTTACTTAATCTTTGTGATTAATCTAATTGATTACTATCACTCAGATGCGATGAAATCCCTTCTGTATTTTTTCTTTCTCTTGATGTTGGTTCTCATAGAATTATTTCATTTAAAGGGTCTCTGGTTGGATTATAAAGACGATGGGAATATTGATACTAAACGGTATTTAAGTTTATTTTTTTTGACGGGTGGCTACTTCTATATTATAGTATACGGAACACATCTTTATCTGATCCTTAACGATGATAAGCAGAAACGTCGTCGAAGCATTATACTGTCTCGAAATCGTGAAACCCAATTAAAACTATTTGTAGAGAAAGTTCGTGACGAGCAGTCTTCCTGGAAAGTAACGATTTTGATTAGCCTTTTATCCTTCATTAGTCTTGGCTTGAATTATTTTTATCATATAATTTCTCATGACTTGATTACCGAATTATGGATGAGCTATGTATTTGTGATTCACATCAGACGACAGAAACTGATTGAATTAATTAAAACCCTATAAAATATCTGTTTGTAGGGAGTTGGAATCCTATGAGTATAAAACACAAATTAATATTCTTATTTCAGGGGCTTTATCTTCTTGAGCCTGTAATTTATATTACCTTTTTCTTAGATCTTGTAGGCTTTAATGTACTTCTTGATGTTCTGAAAACGGTATCTCTTCTTATTATTATAATAGTTGGGATTTCAACTTACCTGTTTAATATAGAAACGAAAAAACTAATAGAAAATCTGGATTCTTTAAAATCTGAAGAGGATATAGATAAACTAAGCTTTATCAGACTGTATGCAAGGCGTATTTCTCTGCTTTTAGCTTTAGGAAATTATCTCGGGCCTATTATTTTTAATTTATACCTGTATTTCTCTACAGATGCATATAATTCCATTACACAGTTTATTTATTTCTTACTCATAGGTTTTATAGAAGGGAGTCTTTTTGGACTTCTACTATATCTCTTAACTCGCAGAATTTTGCATAGTGAAACCAGAAAGAAAGGTTTATATCTTCTTAACTTTAATGATACCCTGATTCTTCCGGTGCTTGCGGCTACTACAACGATTATTACAGTACTTCTAACATTTTTTTATTCACACTTCAGCAAAATATATTTGGATTCAATTCGAAATAATGCCCGTCAACTTGCAATTTCAGCTTCGTATAAAACTCAGGCATTTTTCAAGGTTCCCCTTGATGAAGCCAGAGCCCTGGCAAAAATCTACAGAGCCAGCGTAGTAGATAAAAGTTTCTCTCTTAACCGTGAGGAATCCATACAACTTTTAAAAAGTTTTATGCAAAAAAGTACATCGGGAAACTTTTTAGGAGTCTGGGTTATATTTGAACCCGGACGCTTTGATGGAAAAGATGAGAAGTATAAAAATAAACCTTATCACGATGAAACCGGAAGACATATTGCCTATTGGGTTAAAAATGCAAAAGGAGAATTGATTTATGAACCTCCAAGAGATTATGAAGACGGAAAAGGAGAAGGATACTATACCCTTCCCAAAAAAACAAAAAAAGAAGAGATCATCGAACCCTATCGGTACAATGTTGGTGGTGTGAGTATAATTATGACTTCTCTTGTAGTACCCATTATGGGAAAGGAAAATGAGGTACTGGGAGTTGTCGGAATCGATGTAAGTATCCATGATTTTATAGAAGCTACGAAGAATGAAAGTGATAAAGAAAGTTACATTACTCTTCTATCCGAGAAAAGAACTATCATATCTACATTTAATAAAGATTTGGTGGGTAAAAATCTTGTAGAAATCTACAAAGATAAGCCCGAAATAGCTGCTCAAGTAAAGGCAGCAGGTGAATATTATTTTACGGCTCATTCTAAACTTTCCAATCAGAAGATCTATAATATTGGTGTTCCAATTTATTTTGGAAATACAGGCAGAGAATGGAAAAGTGCTATCAGCATTGCTTCAACCCGTATGCAAAAACCTATCGATACATTTACCTGGATTTTTATTTTGATAGGAGGAGTTGCTGTATTTCTTATTTTTCTACTTTCATTTTATATGATTAAACCCGTAACCCGTTCTATTAATAGTTTTATTGAATCTTCATCAGAACTTTTTAATGGAAATTTAAATGTACAGTGTGATGTATCAAAAGCCACTAACTTTGAACTCATAAGCCTGTTCACAAATTTCAATAAAATAGTGATGAAGCTAAAAGTCATAATGGGTACAGTAAAAGAATCCTCCCTGAATATCAGTCACAGAATGCAACTTTTTAATTCGGTGAGTACAGACCTGAACCGCTTTACCTCGGAGTTGGCCACATCTATGAATGAGGCAGGAAATTCGGTTCAGGAACTTCATCATCATAGTAATACAATCACAGGAAATGCGGGGGAGCAATCCAAATTATATCGTTTAACTTATAGTGTATTACAGGAATTAAAAGAACAGATACAATTGAGCGTAGAACAGGGAAAGGAAGCTTTACTTTTAAATCAAACCGCTTCGGAAATTGCCGGAAAAAGTAATCAACTCATGGATAATACAATTTCCGGTATGAACCGTATTGATGAAAGCACAAAGAAGATTTCGGAAATTGTAAAGATCATTACAGATATTTCCGATCAGGTAAATCTTCTTTCCCTGAATGCTTCTATTGAAGCCGCAAGAGCCGGTGAAAATGGAAGGGGCTTTGCTATCGTAGCCCAGGAAATCGGGAAGCTTGCTGAAAAAACCGCTTCCAATGCAAAAAATATTTCATCCCTTGTTTTAAATGGGCTGACAGAGGTAAGGAAAGGGAAAGAATATGTGGATAATACTTCTCTATCTTTACAGGAAATCACTGAGATTATTAACCGTTTTCGGGAATACGTAGAAATAGCTGATAAACATTTAGTGGAACAGGATGAGAAAAGTGATCAGTTAACGGAATATAGCAAACAGGTGAAAAATTTATCTGAATCTATTTTTGAACTTACAGGAAAACAGGAAAAATCCGGGAATGAACTTCTCAAGATCAATCAATCCATCTCTTCTCTAAGTTCTAATCTTTTAGGAAAATCGAAAGAAGTGTATGAATCAGCCAGGGAAATCGAACTCAGGATTGAAGATCTTCAGAGACAGATAGAATTTTTCAAGTTATAGAAGGCAAGCCATCGGATATTTGCTGCCCTTAGCTTCCCGGGAAAATTTATTAATCGGGTTTATAGTTTCGAATAAAATCCATTTGTTTTTTTGATTCTATAGCCCGACCGGAACGAACTTCTCTCACCCGTTTTACCGCTTCTTCCACAGAAAGAGAAAAAAACTTAATTAGGTAACAGGCCACGATAGTTCCTGTCCGTCCGAGGCCCCCCACGCAATGTACCAAAATTTTTTCTCCCTTTTTTAGCTTTTCCTGCATCCAGCCCAGAATTTCTTCTAATTCATGATAGGAAGGAACTCCCTGATCGATGACCGGTAAGAAAAGAGTATCCAGCCCGGCTTCTCTGTATTTCATTTCCAGATTGTAAACACCATAGAATTCCAATTCGGCGGGTGTTACCATGGTTAAAACCGCTTTAACTCCGTTTTCTTTGATAATCTGTATATCTTCCTCAAGGTCTCGATCCCGGTCTTTTCTACCCGGTAAAATTGTCATGCCTATCTGAGAGGAAGAAGAATTCGGAAGTTTTAAGAAATTTATCCTGAGTTTTGTAGAGGATTGTAAAAATTCTTTTATTTTGGCTGAAGCCTGAGCTCCTGTATATAGTGCCAACTGTTTCTGGAATTCATTAGATTCATCAAAAGACATAGTGTGCATGGCATAGCGCATAATGGCCACATAATACTGGTAAGGAGAGCGATCTGTCTGTATTAATTCCGGATAAAAAGAACGGAGGATACAAATAGTTTGAAAAGCTTTCTGGATCTGCGGAAAGGTAAAATCCTCTTTTCTTGCGAAATTTTCAAGGGGAACACCGAGGTCTTCGAGGTTAAGAAGAACATTCAATAATTTTACAGCTTCATGAAATTCTTTTTTGGAGTGAATCTCCATGAAAATAAACAAAAGATCGTTCTCAAATTTGATCAGGTCTTTTAGAATATGTCCCCTGTGGGTATGAAAAAAATCAATCAACCAGACGTTTTTCTGCCCATCAATTAAAATATTCGCCCCGTTCAAATCCCCGTGTATATAGGACACATAATGGGGAGCCGGTACTGTTTCTTTAAGGTTTTTCAGATCTCTTTCATAAAAATAGCAGACATTGGGAAGGTTATGCCCGTGCAGGCTTAGACTTTCTCCTTCTGCTTTATGACCCGTTAAATGCTCTACTCTTTGCCTGATGCTTACAGCGTATTTATCCGTAAAATCATAGTACTGCATCAAATTCAGGGTTTCATGGTTAGCCGCTGAATACATTTTACCCAGTTGCTGGGTGAAGACAATGCGGAGAATATTTTCGATTTCCTGCAAATCGTCACTGAGAGCGTATAATTTTTGAAAGGTTCGGACTTCATTGTTATCGAGCATAGCCGCATAACGGTATTTGATAGCACCTCTATCTTCGAGTTCAGCAAAGTCCACCACGCTCGGTGCATTATTCCCTAAGACTTCCTGGATCCTTTCGAAATTGATCCGTTCCTTAGCAATGAGTTCCCTTTTTCCTATTTTAACAACTGAGGGAGACTGGCTGTGTCCGTAAATATCCTTAGCCCTGGCTTTTAAGACTACGTTGCCGGAAAAACCTCCGTCGAGACAGTGAAAATTTACTTCAGTAGTATCTCGAAAAAGATACTGTAATAAGATTTTATCGGTATCGCTTACGGTATAATTCGGTGGAGAAAAATTGAGTCTCGCATCCCCTACTCTGGAATTTTTGCGAATAGAAATAGCCGGTTGTGTTCCGGTTAAAAAATTTGTAAAATCGGCAATAGAGGAGACAATTTGTACACCCAGAATTTCTGCCATCTGTTCCAGAGCAATAAAATGCATGTTCCTTGAAGAACTGGCTGTAAGTGCAGTGCAAACCATGATTTCAAAGTCAGGATAACGGGTTTTTATGTCATAGGCTAAGAAAGTAATCTTGGCTTCTGTCCAGACACCCATCAGGCCTATCTTTGTTTTTTTATTTTTATGAACTGAAAGCAATTCATCTAGATTCGTATCAATAAAATCATTCAGCCCGCTTGCATTCAGGATGGTATGAGAGCGATCATATTTAATAAATTCTTTGAAAACAAAATCCGCACCGACACTGTTTTTAATGCAATGCTTGCCAAACTGAGAAAGATGTTCTTTTTGTTTGGGGTCAGTGTCATCATGCCAGTCCCGGATATGGATAATTTTAAGTTCATTCTCTTCCGTATGATAGGCCCAATCAATCACACGATTTACCGGGCTATCTTCTACCCTTTCCCCCAGTAGCCTTCTCGCTTCTTCGTAGCCAACATGCAAAGCATTGGGCATGGGTTCGTATCTATCGATAGGTTTGACAAAATCATTCTGAAGACACTGGGTGATAAGGATAGATTTTTCCATGACCTACTCTACCGATATAAGCTTTATAGCCCGGCAATAGTTATAGGTATGTCTGAAACCACCATCCGGTTGAGGCATATTCGGATCTGAAGGCTTGGAAGTTTTCGAAGTTGTTTTCTCTATAATCACTTTAACTTTGAAATCCTTTTTCAGGTTCTTTTTCCCGACTATTTTTAAGAGGTTGTCGGCAGGGAATACGTAGTAAGTATAGTGCTGGGTCATACGGCCCTGATCCGGACTGTATACATACGTATTGTCTTGTTTTTCTAACTTGTTTTGATTAATTGAAATTTCCATAACACGGCTCTGGGTTTTACGCTGAACGGGTCCTTTCTTTCCACCTTTAGATTGAGCAAAAGCGGAAACAGTAAACAAGAAACTAAGAATGAGTATCAAGAGTTTTTTCATAAACTCTTGATAAAGACTTTTCTAAAATTGTCAAATCCTTTCATCAGCCCTTCAGTTTTTTGTCCAGTAATACGGAGAAAAAAGCATCAGAACGGTAAAAAGTTCCAGACGACCCATGAGCATTAAAATAGATAAAAGCCATTTTCCTACGGCCGGAATCCCGGCAAAATTATCCATAGGTCCTACTTTCCCGAGACCCGGACCAACGTTTCCGAGACAGGTAGCCACGGCTCCCATAGAAGTAATCAGATCCACCCCTACGAAAGATAAAATAATAGAAGAAACCGCGAAAATCATAATGTAGATCATGACAAAAGCAATCACATTAAATACTATATCCTGAGAAACAGCTTTCCGGTTAAGTCTTACGGGTATAATCGCCCTAGGATGAATTTGTCTGCGAAATTCTAAAAAGCTATTTTTTAGAAGGATAATATGCCGAACCACTTTTATCCCCCCGGCGGTAGAGCCAGCAGAAGCTCCAAAAAACATCAGGATGAAAATACAGGTCAGGGCAAAATGATTCCAGGCTGTATAATCAGCCGAAACGTAACCGGTGGTAGTAATAATCGATACTACCTGGAAAAGTGCATCTCGAAAAGATTTCTCAGCTCCCAGATCTTTTATAAAGTAAATCGTCCCTCCTATAGCCAGAGTAAAAATGAGGATGGAAGCAAGATAATAGCGGAGTTCTTCATCTTCGAGAACTTTTTTAAACCTGCCTTTAAGAGCGAAATAGGTAAGAGTAAAATTAGAACCGGCAAGTATCATAAAGAAAATAATTACATATTGGATAAAAGGAGAAAAGTTTACCGCACTGTCCTGCTTGGTTGAAAATCCTCCCGAAGACATAGTCGTAAAACTGTGATTAATAGCATCATAAAGACTCATTCCACCTATCATCAAAAGGATGGTTTCAAGACCGGTAAGCCCGATGTAAATCAGCCAGAGCCGCTTGGCGGTTTCCGCAATACGGGGTTGTAGTTTGTCGGGTGAAATTCCGGGAGCTTCCGCCACAAAAAGCTGCATTCCCCCGATGCCCAGTAAGGGTAAAATAGCTACAGCGAGAACAATGATTCCCATTCCACCGAGCCACTGAGTCATGCTTCTCCAGAGAAGAATATCTTTGGGTAAAGATTCAATATTATTTAAAACCGAAGCACCGGTTGTGGAATAGCCGGAAATGGTTTCGAAAAATGCATCCGTAAAAGCCGGTATGGCCCCACTAAATAGGTAAGGCAAAGAACCGGAAGCTGACATAATCAACCAGCCAAACGTAACAATGATATAACCATCCCGGGTGTGCATTTCTTTATCAGTTTGTTTTTTCTTTGCTATAAGCCAGGTGAATCCGCCTAAAAAAGCCGAAATACTGGAAGAATAAAACAGTGCAATTAAATCGGTTTCATTATGGAGGTAATAGGCAACAGGAATGCAGGTCCCCATAAAAAAACCGTTCATTAAAAGTAAAAAGCCCAGTATCTGGCCGATAGCACTGAAATTAAACCTCATTAAAAAATTCCTCTATCGTGCGAATACATTCCGGTTTTGAAATTACGACAACCCTATCTCCCGGCTGAAACCTAAAATTCCCCATTACCGTATATCCATTATTATTCCGAATGACTCCTCCCACAATAGCCGATTTGGGAAAGTTTAGATCTTTTAGAGGAGCACTGGTAATCTTAGAATTTTCTTTAATTTCAAATTCTAAGATTTCTACATCTACTCCGGGAATACTTTTAAAAGTAACAACCGTTCCCTGCCGAATATAACGAAAAATAAAATTGGCAGCGAGGAGTTTCTTGTTTATCATGGTGTCAACCCCGATCATCTGGGATAGGTGAATATAGTTCATGTTCTCTACGAGGCAGATTGTTTTTTTGGCTCCGTGCTGTTTGGCCATAAGACAGGAAATGATATTCATTTCCGAGTTCCCGGTTACTGCGATAAAAGCATCGGTGTCCCCTACTCCCTCGGATTTTAATTCGTCAAAATTTCTTCCGTCCGTGTTTAGCACGAGAACATCATCGAGTTGACCGGCTAACTCAATACATTTATCCCGATTTTCCTCTATGAGTTTTACATTATAAATGGAACTGAGTTTTCTGGCTGCATTTTGTCCGATCTTTCCTCCGCCGAGGATCATTACATTTTTTACTTCAATTCGTTTTTTCCCTGAAAGGTTTAAAACTCTCTCCAGTCCTTCCGGCTCTGCGATAAAATAAACATGATCTCCCAATTCGAAAACTGTACTTCCCCTCGGAATCAGGGTTTTCTGCTCTCTTAGAATGGAGACTGTCAAAAAGTCGTTATTTGGGTTCAGATGGGAAGTTTCCGCCTGACTCTTACCTATCAGAATACTTCTCTCATCAAGGGTGATTCCGATAAGGGAGAGTTTTCCATTATCAAAGTCAATACTATCCGTAAGAACAATCTCTTTTAAAAGTCGCTTTATTTCCCGACTGGCAAGAGTTTCCGGAGATATGATTTCATCGATTCCTAATTTTTTTATATCAAATTGCTGTCGGGTAGAAATGAACTCCACATTGTTTACCCTTGCTATCGTTTTTTTTGCTCCCAATTGCTTGGCAATAATGGCTGTTGCTATATTTGTTTCTTCGGATGAGGTAACCGCAATAAATAGATCGGAATCGGATACGTTGGAGTCCTGTAAAGCTTTGTAAGAAATCGAATATCCTTTTACGGTTACTACATCAAGTTGATTGGAGGCTGTCTTTAGTTTTTCTTGATCAATATCAATTAGAACAATATCATGTTTTTCATTGGCAAGCAACTTGGCAAGGTGAAATCCAACCTCACCGGCTCCCGCTATTATGACTCTCATGAAATCCCTAGTTTCAAATATATACTTATTTGTCATTCTATTAAATTCGTTTATTTAAACGCTTGGAAAATTTAAAGAGAGGAATTCCATGGGGGCATGAAGTTTATAAAAACTGTTCTTATTGTTTGTCTGGTAATCTTCTCAACTTTTACTGCTTTTTCTTATACTCTTCCGGGAGAAATGAGTATAAGTTTAAAGAAGGAAATAAATTGTTCTGCATCTGAAGTTTTTGTTCTGATAAATTCCTTTAAAAATTGGCCCATCTGGTCTCCCTGGCAGGAAAAAGAACCTCATATTCAACTTCGGATAAGCGGTAAAGAGTCCGGTAAGGGTGCTATTTTTGAATGGAAAGGAAGGGATGGAAAAGGGAGAATGGAAATACTGGAAGCTATAGCAGATAAGTCTATACAGTATACGATGGAACTACGATTTAGAACAAAATTTAAAGGAAATTTTATTTTTACACCAAAAGAAAAAGAAAAAACCGAAGTCGCCTGGCAGCTTAATACGGTAAGAAAAAGCCTGAACCCCTTACAAAGACTGGGTTTTAAAATATTCAAACCTATGATGGAAAAAGATATGGAAAGAGGGCTGGAAAAATTAAATGAAGCCTGTTTGCCGGGACCATCTAAAAAGTCGCGTCGATACATCATCGAATACTGAATTGTAGTTGACGCTCCCTGAGAAGGTCGCCTCTACGGTTGGTGAGTCTATCGAACCACGCCCATCGGCGACCGTATTGAAGGGCCGCAAGCACGACCACTTTACAGGCCCATGTATAAACTCAATGATGATGTCCACCGGGGCCGTGTACATGGCCGTGTGAAATCTCCTCGGAAGTAGCTTCTCTTACTCCTTTTACGGTCACATCAAAATTTAAGTTCATTCCTGCCAGGGGATGGTTTGCATCCACAAGAATTTCGGATTCTCCGGCTTCGAGTACTGTAAGGATCTGAAACCCCTGTTCGGTTTGTGCCTGAAATTGCATACCCGGACGAATATCCTGAATATCTCCAAATTGTACTCTGGGGATGGAATGTTTCATAGCTTCATTGTATTCACCGTAGCCTTCAGTTGGAGAAACTTTTACCTGTAAAGAGTCACCTTCGACTTTTCCTTCTAAGGCATTTTCCAGACCGGGAATGATGCTGGAAGTTCCCTGTATATAGGCCAGTGGTTCTCTTCCGCTGGAAGAGTCCAGAATTTCCCCTTCATCACTTTTCAGGGTATAATCAATTGTTACTACTTTGTTCTTAGAAATTTGCATTCGTTCTTTTATAAAACTCCTGTTTTCCAGTTTTTAAAGAGGAGAATATATGGTAAGAAGTTTTTTGATAAGTTGAATGGAAATTGAAATTAATTTTCAAACCGTATTGCAATACTTAAAAATTATGTCTCTAATTGTAGAGAATACCCCCAGGATCGCCTCCCCTACCCTATTCTCCTTCTTTAATATTTTCAAGAATGAGTTCCTTTAAGAACTCGATAAAAGGAGGGTAGATTCCGAAGGCGGGTATGCGATAATATTCTTTTACTCCATTTTTCAGAGCAAGTTCTTTTAACTCCTCTCCTATTTCTATAAGGGTTTCCAGGTGATCACTCACAAAACTTATAGGAACAACAGCTACCCGCTTATGTCCCTTACTTCCTAAATTCTTTAAAGTATCAATGGTAGAAGGTTCTGTCCATTTTGCAGGCCCTACCCTACTCTGAAAAGATAAAAAAACTTCTCCCAAAAAGCCTTCCTGTCTGAGCTGAAAAAGGATTCTATTTGCATGTTCCTCGATATCCCTCTTATATGTATCTCCTTTTTGAATCAGTCGCATGGGAATTCCATGGGCAGAGAAAAGCAGGGTAATAGTTTTCCAGTTTTCAACAGGAAGAGAAAGATCCCGGTCAGGTGAAAGAAACTCAGTCTGCAGTTTGCCCTCAAAATAATCTTTTATAATTTGCTTACAGGCTAAAACATACTTGTTCCGGTGAGAAAATGGATTAATCCAACCCTTTTTATTTAATGGAGATTTCCCGGTAATGGATTCAATGATTTTTGCAGTACTTAAAGTTGTGGAGCGTGAATAATGTGGAAAAAGAGGCAAGATCACATTACTCGAAGAAGGGCTGAGTTCATCACGAGAGAATTCTCTCAAATCCGGAAATCCACAGGTCATCGCTACCCTGCCTTCCCATTCTTCAAGAGTTGAGCTTTTCAAAGAATCAACCAGGGCTTTGGCTTGCTTTTCAGTTTCCTGTACCAGCGGAGACCCACCTCCGAAATGCAACATTTCATAAACTTTTCTAACTTTTGGAGCCCGTTTTTTAGCAATAAAACTTCCAAGTTTATAACGAAAATTTTCCGGCAGAGGTAAGTCAAAAACAAGAGGATCACGAAAAAGATCCAATAAAAACTTTTCGATTTCATCCGAAGTTCTCGGACCGCCAAGATTGATTAATAGAATTTTTCTTTGCATTTTTAATGACTCATCCTGTGTAAAAATTGAAATCCCAAACTTACTTCTTTAGTGCTTACATAACTTCGAAAGGAACCGAGGAAATTTGAACTTATATCATTCACATTTAAGCCTCCGCTGGTTTTAAAATTACCATCTGAAAATTGTCGATGACCTTTGAAGTTAAATTTCAGAATGGAATTTTCAAAAACAAAATATCCAATATTTACCTGGTATTGGAAGCCGGAACCAAAATTATTTCCAATAAAATTAAGAGCTCTTTGAATGTGAAAATCACGAAAACGGTTATAAGCTAAGAGCAATTCAAAGGAAGGTTCTACAAAAAATGATGAATAATTAAAACTATATCCAAAGCCAAAGGGCAATTCCAGGCTGGAATAAGAATAAGTAAGTCCATTTCCTATAGGACCATAAAAAATGGGACGAGAGTTAATAAATTGCATTACATCATAGAGATAATACTTTGCATAATTATATTTCAAACCCAGCATTAAAAACCACTGGTCCTCTCGCCCGGGTTTGGGATTTGCACTATTTTCATATACCTGTAAATGAAAATCATATGCGTATTCGCTCATAGAAGTACGGGTATGTCCATCCGCAAAGTTTACCGTACCGGTAAAAGTATGTGCGGTATCAAAAACTTTTCCTCTTGCTAAATCCATTTTTGAACCTCTTTCTGTAGTAATCGTTCCCATTACAAAATCTTCATCTCTGGAATTTCCAGGATTGATTCTCCAGGGAACCCCGGAAAGATTGGCAGAAAAGGCGAATTTATCCTGAAGGTAGAGAGCTTCAAGGCCTATAAAATTAAAATCCCGGTTGTAAGTAATTCTCGAACCTCCCTGTATCCCTGAGAGATTGGGAAACTTATTTCCGGTTTCGAAAATATTATCCCCTCGATTCATATAGATTCCGGGACCAATTAACCAGTCTCCAGCAAAAAGTTCTACCGTAAAAAATAAAAGCAATGAAAGGAAAAGTTTATTCATTGCAGACAATCATCGGAAGGTAAAGTGGAAAGTAAAGTTATAAAATCTTAAATCAGTATTTCACTCAATAGGGGTGAAACCATTTCACCCCTTAACTCGTAAGGCATATCCTTACCCATAAGTTTTTAACCTATCCGTCTCAATCCCCCTTTCCTAATTCGCTATGTTTCGGTACGAGCCATTGCTCTACACATCGACTTAGGCTCAGTGCATCGCTCAGGGTCCGATGGTGTTCGAAGCGACTTTTTAATTAGATTCGAAAATTAGTTTACAAAAAAGAATTATGTCTGATACTTCCCTCAGGTATGAAAAAAAAGAAAGCAAAATCATTTACCGTATTAGAAATAGCGAAAAAATGCGGACTGACTGAAACCGAAATTCAAAAAACAATTCAAGCCAGTAAGCTTCCCTGCCTGGATGATCAATCATATAGTGAGGAAATTGTAGAAAAATTCTTCTCGAATCCTGGTGAAAAAGCAATATTTCAGGCTAAAATTCTTGCCATCTCCAATCAAAAAGGTGGAGAAGGAAAAACTACAATTTCCATATTCCTGGCCGAAGCTCTTTCTTATTCCTCAAAAACTCTACTCATTGATTGGGATCCGCAGGCAAATGCAACACGTATGCTTTCTTCCGAACCTCAACACTCCATATTTGAATCTCTTAGTTATAGAGGAAATGTTCCGGTTCCGGTTCATACAATTATAAAAAAAATTCAAACAAATCTGGATTTACTTCCCTCTTCGATTTCCTTAGCCAATCTAACCACTCCTTTTGGAATTGAAGACTTTGAACTCCTAAAAGATGCCTTAAAACCACTAAAGACCGAGTATGAATACATCATCATCGATTGTCCTCCCTCCCTTGGCCTGGGTCTTGAAAATGCCCTGATTGCAGCGGATTATGTATTAATCCCGATTCAGGCCCGTGCTTTTAGTGTGCAGGGCTTGCAAGACCTGCATAAGACAATTGAAAAAATAAAAACCAGAGCTAATTCCAAACTAAGACTACTGGGGGCTGTTTTGAATCAATACGAAGAATCGAGGGCACTTTCAGGACTTTCCAATGGAATAAAAAAATATTTCCCGGTTTTTGAAACAATTATCCACAGAAGAGAAAGCATCCCGCAGGCACAGGCAAAACGAAAAATGCTTTCCGCTTGCGATCCCAACTCTAAGAATGCTTTCAAGAATCTGGCCAGAGAGGTGAAATTAAAAACCAATGTCTAAAAAAAATGACTTTGCAACCCTGGATCTTTTATCCACTTATGAATCAAAAAAAGAACAAGCAGACAGGATTTCTCTATCCCTAATTCATCCCAGTTCGGAGCAACCCAGGATTTTCGGTAAAGAAAAGGTGGAAGATCTAACAGATTCCATGAAACGCCTGGGTCTTATTGAACCAATAGTGCTTAGACGTTCAGGGGATGAATACTATATCATTGCAGGCGAAAGACGCTTCCGAGCAGCGAAGGAATTGGGCTGGATTGATATTCCGGCGGTGATTTTTGATGTGAATGAAGATAGTTCTTTTGAAATGGCCCTGGCAGAAAATGACAAACGTAAGAATTTAAATCCTTATGAAGTAGGAAAAGCCATTCGATACCTCAGAGAAGGAAAGGGAAAAACAGCAGAACAGGTTGCAGGAATGCTGGGTTATTCAGAGAGATATATTAAGCAACTCAGTTCGATTGCCAGGTTAGAAGAAATTACGGTTTTTGAGTTCTTAGAAAAAGGTTTTGAGCCTTCCATAAAAAATCTCGAAAAATTATTAAAAAAGCAAGAGGGCAGGGGGGATGAAATGGTTTCACCCCTACCAAAAAAACAAAGCATACGTATCAATCTGGATAAGCTTGAAGAATCCAGAAGAGTTTCCTTCCTGGAAGAACTGAATTTACTTAAAGAAAAATATGGAATACAATAGGAGAATTTATGAATCGAGACTTACGCTTTCAAAACTTAAATGATGCACTGGAAGAGCTTGACAGGTTAGAAAATGCAAGGGTAAACACAACAGGACTCTGGTCCTTTTATCAAATTTTAAATCATTGTGCGGAACTAATAGAATTTTCCATGACTGAATATCCGTATGCCGGTTTTTTTGCGTTTCTTGTCCGTAAGCTTTATGGCAAAATAGCTCTTCAAAAAATGATAAAAAACGGATACATGAAGTCCGGATACCCCAATCCCTTTGCCCCGAAGCGAAGAGAGGAAGGAGATGTAAAACAGGCAGCTCGGCGTTTGAGAAATGCAATTTTTTCCTTTAGGGACTTTTCCGGAACATTTGCCGTTCATCCTATTTTTGACAGAATGGAAAAAGAAACCTGGGAAAAACTTCATGCCATGCACATCGCAAACCATTTCGGTTTTGTACATGTGGTAGAAACCCTGGAGAAAGATGAAAGAAGTCAGAAGGTAGATAAAATCAAAGAAGAGCTCTTAAAAAATATGAGTCACAAACTTCTGGATGAAGAAGAAAAAAGTCTTCCGAAAGAAGAAAATCAGGCAGTACCTGCAATGGAGCCAAAACCTGAAGAGTTAGAAAACAAAGAAACCGAAGTATCTTCTACAGAAGAAAAACCAGAATCAATAACGGAAGAGACAATAGAAAACGAGGAAAAAGAAGAAGTTCAAATAGAAAAGGTTGAAATGGAACCGCAAGAAGATGAAAGTATTTCCAGACCTTCCCTTGAACCAGAAGCAAAGAGACCCGTCCAGAAAAAAAAGACACAAACAAAGAAAAAAGCAACAATTTCCAAGAAAAAAACAATAAAGAAGAAGGTTCCAACAAAAAAGAAGGTAGCATCAAAGAAAAAAGTAGTTTCCAAGAAAAAGGCAACTAAAAAGAAAACGACATAAAAGCCATATCCGTTCTTTCTTTCCGGAAAGAAAGCGAGTCGGCATTTTTGAAGGGATATGAGAATAGGGGATTTATTCTCAAAGAAAATAAAAAATGTTGCTATATCCAGTTACCTACAGTATTCAGTTTATTTAGTAGGTATCATGGAGATAGCTTTAAACTGTAGGCGACGATGGCATCAATCATTAATTTAAAAGCAGGGAAATCAATTTTCAAAGAGGGTGATTTGGGTCGCTCCATGTATATTATGCTGGAGGGTAGAGTTGAGATCTATGTAGTAATTAATGGGCAGGAAGTAAAACTCGCTGAAATGAATCAGGGAGATTTCTTTGGAGAAATGGCCCTTTTCCGGCAGAAACCACGAAGTGCCTGTGCCAGGGTTCTGGATGATGTTCGGCTTGCGGTTATCGAAAGTCGCCCCCAGCTGGAAAAGTTTCTTATGGATAACCCCATGTTTGCAGCAAAAATGGTAACGATTATGGCTGCAAGACTTGCTAATACAAACGATCTTCTGGTTCAGAAAATTAATGAGTTATCTGCCAAGAAAATGGAGTATCAATAGACATTTCGAATGTCACTTATCTGGATGTTCTTCGGAGGAACCCTTGCCTGGGTAATTGCACTGGGACAGTTGGTTCGTCCTCCGCTCCCCAAAAACTATTTTTTATCCCTACTCCTTTTCTGTGTTGGTTTCTGGCAAAATTATCTCGCTCTTCTTTACTCTAACCAGATTTTAAACTACCCCTTCCTTTATAATGCAATGGGACCCTTTGTCTTTTTTACAGGCCCTTTGTTTTATTTATATATCACTCTTGTAATCGATGAATCGAGAATCATTCGAAAACGCTGGATCTGGCATTTTATTCCGGGAATTCTGGCCGGACTTTATCTGGCACCTATCACCTACCACCTGAATACAGATAAGTTTCAAACTTTTTTAGAACTCAGAAAAGAAAGTAGAGTAGGACCAATTAAGCAACTATTGGTTCTTGCTGTGTTTCTGGATATGGTATATGTATTGTATTTAGGTAGAAAAATACGAGGTCTTTTCAGCCGGGAATACCTTGTGAATCCCAAGATGCGTCATATTTTATTTTTTGTATTACAAACCATACTGGTTATCATTCTCTTCTTTTTAGCAATTGTTTTGGAAAATGAAACCCTCGGAAGGCTAAGCGGAGGTCTGGTCACTTTTGCTATGATCTATATTTATATGCTATCCCAGAGATATCCCGATCTCATTCATTATTTGAGCAGTGAAAAAAAGAAATACGAAAGAAGCCAGCTTGCCGGAATTGACATTGAAAAAGTCAGGCTCAGGCTAAAACAGCTCATGGAAGAAGAAAAAGTTTTTTGTGATGAGGACCTCGACCTGAAAACTCTTGCCGAAAATCTCGAAATTACTCCTCATCAATTATCCGAGTTTCTAAACCAGAAGTTGGATACAAATTTTAAATCCTTTTTAAAAACTTACAGGATCGAAGAAGCTAAAAAACTTTTATTCGAAGAAAAAGAGCGAACTACTCTTTCCATTGGTTATGCTGTGGGTTTTAACTCTAACTCGGCGTTTCATTCTGCCTTTCGACAGGCAACCGGTATGACTCCCGCAAAATACAGAAAAGGAGGGAGTAGGGGAGGGGACTCGCTTTCTAAGTAAACAGGTTTTCCTTTTTAGGAAAAGTGATATTCATCTTACCAGTTCAAAAACTGAATCTTAACTCCTGCCGGCATCTATATAAAAGAATAATAAGGTTATAAATCACTTCATTTATCGTAATAAAAAAATATAGAGAACTATTATCTTTCTTACAGAAAATATTTGGCTTTAAAGTGTATAATATTGATTTATATATTTACCGTCATTTATTACTTGTGAAAAATTAGCATCTTTCTAAAATATGGTAAGGGGAAAATAATGAAATTTTATATCTATTCAATCTTACTTGTTTTATCCATAGGATGTAATCCATTTGTTTCTACAGATAATTCCAGAGATAATGCAACACGAGTATTAGCTTCTATTAGTGGAGGGACTATACCTGCGGTAAAATTCAGCATCAAAGGAAAGTTATTAGACCCTTCCGGTAGTCCGGTTCAATCAGCAAACTTAAATGTAAGTGCAGGTTCACTCAGTACCTCAACCTCTATTCATAAGCAAACTATAGGAGGAACACAAATTGTTTCTGAAAAGCTGCCGGAAAAAATTCAATTTGTAGACATCGATCCAGGTAAAGGAAAATTTGGAGGTCCGGTCACACTCAATAAAGCCGGTGATGAAACAAATATC
The DNA here is from genome assembly GCA_024233835.1 of Leptospiraceae bacterium. Taxonomy (NCBI): domain Bacteria; kingdom Pseudomonadati; phylum Spirochaetota; class Leptospiria; order Leptospirales; family Leptospiraceae; species Leptospiraceae bacterium. The sequence goes on along the minus strand of JACKPC010000005.1, from coordinate 35,260 downwards.
GATTATTACAACCTCTACTGGGCCAATATCTATAAAGAAAAGGTTCATAAAATTGCAAGATTCAAGAAGACAGGTGGTAATTTCACCTTTGTTTTTCCCCTCGGAGTAGTGCCTCCCGAGGGAAGCTCCTATTTATTAGCACTTCCGGAAAGCATAGAAACCGGTGAAGCTAAAGACGGAACAGAAAGATTGGTTGCCGACACACAGGCTAAATTTGCAACAGATGATAACGGAGAATATACCATGAGTCTGGAAGCAGGTAGTTTTAGAGTTATCATCACCAGCAAAGATGGAACGGAGTTAGGAGAAATTGCTTTAAGTATTGAACCAGATGCAGAAACAGCCCCCACACCCAGGCCCACTTCCGGGAATTATACACTGACCGTAACTTCTTTCGGTCCCGAAAATACTACCATTAGCAGCAAACCTCTCCTACCTCCGACAGAAAAAGCCTCATCTATCAGTTTTACCGATACCGATACAACAGAGGGCAAAATAGGGGGAATAATTAATATAGGAAAAGCTTCTGATGAATCAAATATCCTCTCTTACGTTTTGTATTACGGCAAAGATGCTAACACAAAATTAGGCACTGCTATAATCAGTTTCGATGCCGCCGGGAAAGACCTGAGTTATACAATACCCGCAGGAACTTCCATTCCAACAGGGGCCACACATATTCTCGTTTTTACTAAGAATGTGGCCGGAGAAATGGATACGGCATTGAATACTGCGCTTAATGATACTCTACCCAACACAAAAGAAATCACAACTTTTTCCATTCCTTCCCTTTCTGCAAACGGAGTGATATCCGGGACAAACATCACAGTAAATGTAGTATATGGAGCTTCAAAGACTTCTCTAGTGCCGAACTTTACCCACACCGGAAACAGTATCACGGTCGGAGGAGTAGGGCAGGTGAGCGGCACCACGGCAAATGATTTCACCAACCCGGTAAGCTATGTTGTCACAGCAAAAGATGGAAGTAGCACAAGCTATACTGTAACGGTTGCATATAATGCAAATAATGCACCGGTAGCTTCATCTATTTCTGTGAGTGGAACCTATCTCGAAGGCAATACCCTTACCGGTACTTACAGCTTCTCTGACTCAGATTCACACTCACAGACTGTGTGAAAAGTCTCGTTATTGAATATTTTTTGTTTGTCAGGAATGTAATGTATATAGAAAATTTCCTTATAACGATAAAGAGTTATAGGTGCAGCTATGAATTATATACAAGGAACTTCTCGAGAACAGATAGTATTATACAGTGAATGTTTGGATAACGTCATAAAAGAAGATAGTCCGGTAAGGGTTATTGATGCCTATGTTGATAATCTCGATCTTAAAAAATTGGGTTTTAAAATTCCAAAGTTAGAAACAGGTAAACCACCATATAATCCACATGATTTACTAAAAATATATTTATACGGATATATAGAACGAATCCGAAGTAGCAGAAAATTAGAGAAGGAATGTAATAGAAACCAGGAACTTAGGTGGTTAACAAAGAATCTCGCCCCGGATTTTAAGACAATAGCTGATTTTCGAAAAAATAATAAAGATGGAATAAAAAATATCTTCAAAGAGTTTTTATTCTTTTGCAAGAAAATGAATCTACTAACTCTTTCAATAGTTGGAATTGATGGAACGAAGCTAAGAGCACAGAACGGACAAAATAATGTATTTAAAAGAGAGCGTATTGAAAATATCGAGCAAAATATAAAATCCAAAATACAGGAATATTTGGAGGAATTAGAATTGAATGATATTTCCGAAGCAAATGAACTAAATCTTAAAGATGGAGATGAAGCCAGGGATGTATTAAATAAACTAAAAAGACTAACGAAATACAATGATAAAGTGAAAGGGATTCGGGAATTATTTGAAAACGACCCGGAACTACAGGTCTATTTTGCTAACGACACAGATTCAAGATTTCAAAGTGACAAAGGAAAAATTCGTCCTGGATATAATGCCCAAACTGCAGTGGATAATACAAATAAGTTGATTATTGCAAATGATGTATCGCAAAAGTCAAATGACCTGGAACAAATGACTCCTATGATTGAAAAAGTCCAGTCGATAAAAGAAGAACTTAAAATAGAAAATGAGACAAATGCAGTAATGGATTCCGGATATTTTAGTGAAAAAGAAATAATGAATAATAAAGATAAATCGGGGATAAATATTATAGTACCAGATACCAAATCTGCACTGGATAGTAATAATAAGCGTGAATGTAAAAGTAATCCTGATAAACTTCCTGCAAAAGGATATGAAATCCAGGATTTTGTTTATGATAAAGAGCGGGATATATACGTATGTCCGGCAGGAAAAGAATTAAATAGACAAAATGAAAATCCAAGACAGACGTCATACGGGATTTATGTAAATGAGTATAAATGTAAGGAATGTAAAGATTGTTTTCATAGAGCAAAATGTACCAATAGTAAAACTGGACGAACTATTCGGGTCTCGATAAACCGAGAGACAATGGATGATTTTAAAAAAGAGATGGGGAACGAGGAAAATAAAAAGCTAATTCGTAAACGTAAGGAGATTGTGGAACACCCATTTGGCACTATAAAGAGAAATTTGGGGTTCACTTACTTTATACAAAAAGGAATTAGAAGCGTTCAGGCCGAATTTAGTTTCATATGTTTTGCTTATAATTTTAAAAGAGTCATAAATATTCTGGGAATAAGGGCTTTTATAGATGCTGTAAATGCAAAATAGTAGGAATAATAGATTTTTATTTGATGGATAGCAATGAATTTTCTCTCTTTTATGACTTATAGTAAATTTATTTACTAAAAACCAATTTGGAATGATTGGTTTTTAGTTTTTTTAGTAAGAACCGAGTTCGTCAATATCTACAGGTTTTTTTTTGCTCACTTTTCACACAGTCTGTCAGAAGGAAGCAGCGTAAAGCAATGGCAACGCTGTATTTCCAGCAATACTACAACCTGTGTGGATATTGCAGGAGCTACTGCAAGCACCTATTCTATCGCTGCTGCTGACTACAATCAGTATCTGCGTTATTCGGTAACTCCACTGGATCAATACGGTCTTTCCGGAACAAGAGTTTACACCACCCCAACTTTTGTTGATGCAAATCCCAGGGTGGGTAATTCCGGCTTGATTACAAGTTCAGCCATGGTCGATACATCTACCGTAGTTTTAAATTGGACAAAGGGTACTGACCTTGTTACAGCCCAGACTGCTCTTACCTATAAAGTGTATCGTTCCTCTACAAACGATATCAGTACGGTTGCAGAAATGGATGCGAAAACTCCCAAAGCCACATTAACGAATGCGAACACCTATACGGATACAGGAGCCACAGCAGGAACAAATTTTTATTATAATCTGATGATAGTTGATGGACATGGAAATAAAATTGCCTACGGAGGTTTTCACAGGGTTGGAGTCTGGGTTGGAGACAGGTCACTGTTACCTGCGGGATGGACAGGGGACTGGGTAGTTTCTATTTTGCCTCATGGAAACTGTCCAATAGCTATCGAAGATGGTTCAGAGTGTATTCGTTCTACTACTACAAGTAATTCCTCATTGAGTTATACAGTAAACCTGAGCTACCCCGGTCAACTCTTCTTCGTCGGAGTAGGAATTGGGGGAACCGGTACCTGTATTTTTACACTGAGTAACTCTTCCGGTACAACCAATTATGACTTCTCTTTAGATAATATGGTTCATACATTGAACTTAAGTTCAGGTGCAAATACTTTTACCTGGAAATATACAGGTGCCGGAGGAGATAGGTGCCTTATCGACAGAATTCGTTACTAAAATACGTAAGGGAAACTATTTTTACAAAATAGATTTCCCTTTTTTTGTTTCCAGATATTTTTCTATCATCTCGAGATCATCGAGGCTCATATTGTAAAACTGGCAGCCAATGCGGTAATACTTTTCCAGAGAGCGAATATTTCGAATAGTAGCCCGGAAAGTTTGCTTACTTCCATCCGGAAAAAACATATCGAAAATAATAATATCTCCCAGATAAAATATTTTAGAAAAATGCACACTCTGAGAATGCAAGAAGCTTAAATCTGCCTGACTAATATCTATGATTTTACACTGTTCCTTGGACTCTTCATAGTTTTTGTATTTCTCAAATTCTTTTTGCACACTTAAAGCAACGAGATTCACCAGGTTATAGGAATTCGTATCCAATCTCGATTTATGTAAGGCCTGAACATAACCGAGAGTAGCATGTTGCCTGTAACGAATCGGAATACAAATTTCTGCTCTATAGTTTTTCGGCACCGGGTCACCGCTTAGCATTCTGAAATATTCAGTGATCGGCATAAACTCAGGAGGTATTGTAGAAGGATTAGTAAAGTCCGGTACAAAAATCGGAATATTATATGTATGCAATAAGCGCATCCTATTATCAAATCTCTCGTGAACGTGTATCTTAAACGAATCAAAAAAAACTTTTAAACGAATCGCATTTTCACTGACCACTTTCTTAATTTTATCATCATTTAAAAATTTTGCAATATCGTTTTGATTAATAATATTGCTGATAGTAAGATCCGTTACATGTAGTCTTTCCGTGAACCTCTTCTCATCATTAATAAGTAATTTTATGGGTTGGTAGACTTCAAAACCTTCCGCATCGACTTTAAGAAGTTTAACTTTACAGATAAAAATTTTCCTCTGGTTTCGAACAACTAAAGACCTGTAAATAGTTTGAATCTGGTGTTTTTCCGGTTTTACAAGAAGAGTTCCTGTACCAAGTTCCAGCAATTTCACCGGAATCGAATCCGATTCAGAAACCAGGTTAACGGGCAATTTCATATAAACAGAGTTAATTATTTTAAAAATACTTTTTATTTCCGATACTTCCATGCAAATCTCCGGCACAAAAACAGGATCGACCTATCCAATTACAATAAGATTCATTCCATAAAAATCAAGCTATATAAAAACAGAAAAAACCATAATAAAAGCCGGGAAGGGTAGGGTGGTTCTCCCGACTATCTCTCAGTATGGAAAAATTCTTTACTACCCAAAGGATTTTTTGTATATATCAATCATGCAAGAAAAAACCCAGGAAAAATCATCCACTTCAGTGGTAACCCGTTTTGGAGAGCTGTTTTTACCTATTATTATGCTAACTTACTCCATCGGAATGGGAATATTAGTTTTTTGGCCCTCTAATGAACCCGAACAAAGCAATGTTCAAAGTATATCGGATGAAAACTATAAACCTGCTCCGGGTTCAAACACTCCCTACACCCCCTCTAAAACTCCCAGAATACCGGGGAAAGGTGAATTTATAAATATTGGAGCTGTACCCGACTCCATAGGGAATATCTACTTTGTTGGACTTTTCAAAAACACCGGGGAAATAGCTATCCGAAAACCCAGAGTTGACCTATCCCTTTTAGATGAAGCCGGTAATGAAGTAGCCACCGCTTTCGGCTATGGTAGCTTTGATTATCTGAATCCCGGAGAAGAATGTCCTCTGCAAGTATTGGTTAGTAAAGCTCCTGCCTATAAAAAAATAAAAATTAAGACGAAACCCGAACCCAGGTACAACTTTGATACAAAAGTGCGTCCCAAAATTACCATTAAAGCCGGAAAAGTAACGAAGCGGCAGTATAGTGGCTATGAATTAAGTGGCCAGCTCACCAATGAAGACACTGAATCGGCAGTTTTCGTAAGCACCATAGCACTTTTACTCACAAAAGATGGTAAAACAGCCGGAATGGGCTATACTTATATCAAAGAAAAAGAACTGGGTGCCGGGCAAACGGCAAATTTCACAATTAATTTCTACTCTATGAACGGAACACCAGAGAAATATAAACTATATGTGAATGCTCAAAAAAAGTGATTACTCTTTTTCTTTATAAGTTTCGTAGTAATGATTTACTTTTTTTACGTAATTCCGGGTTTCGGAGTAGGGGGGGATCCCTTTATACTTTCTTACGGCTCCGGGACCTGCATTATACGCAGCCAGTGCTTTATCCTTATCTTTAAAGGTTTCCAGCATATCCTTCAGATAAGAAGTACCACCCTTAATATTCTGAACCGGATCGTAAGCGTTTTTAACACCTAAAATTTTTGCAGTAGAAGGCATAAGTTGCATGAGTCCCTGCGCCCCTACATGAGAAGTAGCTTTCGGCTTAAAATTAGATTCAACTTTTATAACCGCTTTTACAAGTGCCGGATCTAAACCCTGCTTTTTCGCCTCACGGTTTATCACATCTTCCAACTTGGGCTTATGTACCTTCTCCTGAGTTTCAGGTTTAATCATTTTTAACGGTAAAGGAGCTTTTTCAAGTACTTCAATCCTGTCTATAGATACCGGTTTTTTTACCTGACTTGAGTCACCTGGATCGTGTTTTTGAATCTCATTATCCAGCATTTTAGCGAAATCGGGTTTCTGCATTTCGGGAGCAGAACGTTTTTCAAGTGAAGAAATCTTCTGAGAAATCTCAGAAATCCTCTGCATGGTTTGTTCTAAAGATTCAAGACGGATCATACTACTGAATATATCGGATCCTTTCTAAATTAATCAAGCAAAAAGTGCTTTGACAAAGTTCTAAAAGAATTTTTCTATTGAAAAAAGAAAGATTATGAAAATTTGTGTCAGTCGAGATCCCGCTTCCTTCCTGTTTTTGGCAGCTAAAGAAAAGCTATTTTTTGAAAATCAAAACCTAAAAGTAGAGATACTGGAAAAGGATGCAGAAACCTCTTTTGTATTTCTAAAAAACCAGAGAGTGGATTGTGCAATTCTTCCTTTTAGCACTTTTTTAGAAGAATATTCTAAAAGTTTAAGTTTTGATATCTTACCCGGATTTCATGTCTGTAGCAGTCCTTTACACATCTTTCATCTCAACAAAGAAAATTTAATAAACCTTCATTCAGAAAATTCTTATATAGCAATTCCCTCAGAAAACTCTTTAGAAGAGCTTTATGCCCGTTCTATTTTAGAACTACTCTTTTCAAAAAATGAAGAATTTCCAGCAATTCGAGTAGCTCAGTTTGAGCCCGAGGAAGAACTACAACAAAAAGGTTGCATTGGTTATGCACTCAATCCTATTCAACATCCAATTTCAGGGAAATGGAAAATATTAGAACAGGAAATTTCCGGTCAAATATCAAAAAAAATGCCTGCGCTATCCAAATTTTATCCTTTATATTGTACTGCTTTTTCTGCTAATTTTCTTTCTCAAAATGCTGAAGAACTCAATCCTTTTATTTCTGCATTAAAAGATTGTTTAAAATTTTTAAGTAGTCTGGAGGAGGGAGCGATATTCTCTTTTATACAATCTTTAAAACAGAAGGATCACTTTGCTCATTTTAATTTTAGAGAATTAAAACATTGGTTCTCTGATAAAAATAAAGTATTTAAAAATCTACTCAATTTTCAAGCAGACAGAAGTCATTATAAGAACCTGACTCAGCTTCAAACTTCAAAAAATAATCTTAGTTCACATAAGAAAAATATAGAAAAACTATATGTAATTTTTAATGGTAATTACAGAGAACCCAACCTTATAAAAAAACAATTGGTCTCTTCAGGTAATAGAAATAAACTATCCAATAAAAAGAACCTACCCGAAAAACACGAATATATTCATGCACTTCTTGATCTTATAGAAGAAAAACCAATCGAATCATCGAAGGTAAATGCAGATTTTAAGCAATTATTAAAAGAACTCAGCCTTGATAAAAAAAATCAGATTCAAAAAGCAGAAAAATTATCCGCCAAGCTAACTGAACTAAAGAATAAGCTTTTTGAAAGAGACAAAAAACGTGTCAAAAAAAATACAGCTTTTCTCACTTTATTATCTTTATCATCTGAACCTCTACTTTTAATAGATGTAGAATATGATAAATTTATAATCTATAATTATAATTCCAAATTTGCAGAAGCTATAGGTTACTCGGAAACAGAATTATTAGGAAAACCTTTTCTGTATATTTTACGTAAACCTTTGCGTTTAAAAGAATTAAAAGATAGCATTCTCGATAGGGAAGGATTGTTCTTAGAAGAGGTTTCATTAAAACACCGTTCCTTTCCTTCTATAGAAGTAGATCTAAGCCTCAGACTTGTTAGTTTTGAGGGGAAAGACTTTCTCTTAGCAAAAGTCCATTTAAACTCAAAAGAAAAGGATCTACTAAAATTTAAACAACAGTTAGTTTCCAATATAAGTCACGACCTTCGTTCGCCTTTAACTAATATAAAAGGTTTTATGGAACTGCTCACAAGAGATGAAAAGTTAAATATCAGTAAAGAGCATATAGAAACATTTTCCGTGATTTTCAAAAATATACAAAAATTAGAAAAAAACATAAACCGACTCATGGAAACAACCACAAAGCAGGAAAAAGTAGATGAAATGTTTGATCCGGCACTTGTGATAGAAGAAGTTATTAAAGAAAATCGAAAAAATGCAGAGAATAAAAATTTAGATATTGATAGTAACTTAAGTTCCGGTCTGAGTATTCAGCTCAATAAGATGGACTTTTATAGAGCGATAAACAACCTTGTGGTAAACGCGATCAAGTATACAAAAGAGGGAAAAATCTCTGTCAGCATGGAAGAAGAAGTAAATCGTCTCTGCCTGATAAAAATTACCGACACGGGTATCGGGATAGATCCGCAGTATGCTGAATCTATTTTTGACAGGTTTTTCCGTGTACCGGATCATGTGCAAGAAGCCAGCGGAAAAGGTCTGGGTTTAAGTATTGCTCAACAAATTATATTCAATTCAGGAGGCCAAATACTCTTAGATTCAGAATATAAAAAAGGAACTCGTTTTCTTATTTATTTTCCACTTGTGCGGTCTTAGAACGTTTTTTACTGTTCTTCTTCTTTGCAGTTTTCTTTTTTGCAATCTTCTTCTTAAACGGTTTCTTTTTAGAAACAAGAAATTCTTTTGGCTTAGGGAATTTCATTTTACTTAAAAAATATGCTATTTCAAGCAATTTTTGTGGTCCGAATAGTTCTATCATATTCAGACAGGACTCAAAACCAATGTAGTCTAAAGTTAAAAGGACATTATCTATTCCCAAAGATTTTATAAAATAAGGAATCTCTGTAATTCCACGTTTGCGTATCCACTTTTTACACTGATTTAAACTTAAAAAACTTAAAAGCCTTAGAAGGATTTCTATAGGGATTTCCTCTGCCAGCTCTAATATTTTTTTTACACCCAAAACAGATGTAAGACCCACAACCTTTTCGGTTCCTACCTGATGCAAAACTTCAAGGGTTTTTTCTCTACCAAAAGCAGTGTTTAATAATCGAATATCGGCAGGGTGAACCGATGTGGAAAGAAGGCTAATGTCAGAAAGGGAAAGATGATTAATAAAATAAACAATATCTTCATCCGAATTTTCTTTCAAAATTTCGATAAAATATTTCTCCGGTATGGTAGAAATAATGGAAATCAACTTTTCATCGCTTATTTCCTTTGCAAGATAAATAAGTCGGTCTCTTTCAATTTTAGAAGAGAGATGCAGGACTTTTTCATAACCAAGTTGCTTTAATAGTTGTAAAGACTTACGAGGCCCTAGCTTATCAAGATACTCATAAACACTCTGTATATTTATAAAAACCTGTTTCAAAACAATCGACCTACTTCCAATATTTTCTTCAGAAAAGAACTTGATTCTTTTTCTTAGTACACGGTATCCTTTTTAGACAAAATTTAAAAGATGGATATTACCAGATGATTCAAAAGCCCGGAAAAATTCCAGTAAAATATCATGTGTTTCTATTCGTATTTCTTACCACTTTAATGTTAGTTAGTAATTTAAGGCCCTATAATTATAATTTCTCCTTTTTAATCGGGATCCAAAAGGAGTTTTACGAGCTGAATAAACCCTACTTTCCGAATAAATTTGTGATATTAGAAAAAAGTGGCTACGATGGACAATTCTTTTATCTCACAGCCAGATATCTCTACTCTGATCTATCAGCGCCGGTAATGGATACTTTTCGTCTCAGGTTTAATAGGCTGGGTCTACCTTTACTTACTGGCCTATTATCTTTTCCTACACATTTCAAACTATATCCGGAAATAACTTTTAGTTTATTATGTTTCTTTCATCTTCTATCATTTTACATATTATATAACTATTTACAAGAAAAACAAAAGCTTTACTCTTTATTCTATCTTTTTTCTCCCTTCACTATCAACTCAGATCTGCTTTTAGTTTCCGATTCCTTTTTTGCATCCATATTCATTCTGTGCTTCGTGCCAATTTTAAAAATGTATCAAGAGAAAAAAGACAATAGTTTCAGTATATTTCTGATTATAATCCTTCTCAGTTACTTTTCCTTAATAAGGGAAACAGCACTTTTTGTATCAGTACCTTTCAGCATATATCTGATTTATACAAAAAGAAGAAAATTATTTTTTTATTCTTTGATTCCAATATTAGTATATATTAGCTTTTTTGCATATACTTATTTCATTTTATCACAACACCCGGAGACCAACCCTCCACCATCTGTTTTTAAACTTTTAGACTTTCCATTTTTAGGTTTATTAAAAAGCTTATCTATGGATTTGTCTTCAAACCCAAAAATAATCGTAAAACAACTATCCAAACTCCCTATACCAATATATTTCATTCTCTTAATATTTAATATTTATAACATAACAAGTATTCAAAGATTTATACTATTTCTCCCTTTGTTAGCTATAATTGGTTTAGCTGCTATATCAGAAAAAGATTATTGGGATTCATTCGATAATATATCCAGAATGTTTACTCTTACAGGTCCAATTATTATATTATTCAAAAATAAAATGGAGAACTATAAGGATTTTTACGTCTTACATGCAGGTGCTTTAATCTACCTTCTGGTGCTAATTCGTTTTATAGCCATTAAACAGGGGATGACTTTTTTTCTTTCGAACATACATCTTCACTGATTACTATGCTTTGCAACCAAAATACATTCACAGGAAGTAAAAACAGAATTTTCTCCAAGGGGTTTACAACTTAAAACTTGAAGCTTATCGAGTTGCTCCTTTTTTGAAGGAAGTTCTTCTTTTGTAATAATTTTTCCTTCAAGAGAAGAGTGCATTTCCATAAAAAACTTTTCACGATTTTCTTTCATTGCATGTAAACCACAGGTATATTCCTGATAAGAAGGTGATTTTAATTCTATTGCTCTCTTACTCGGCTCAGACTTAACGGTTTTATAATACCAGATCTTTCCTGAGCCGGGAGAAATATTACCACTTGCTTTAACACTCTCCGGTTCTTTTCCCCAACCCTGAGTGATAGATTTTACAGCTTCATTTTTTTCTTCAAGAGGAGGAATATTTTTTTGCTCATCATCAGGTGCTTTCAGTATTTCCTTTTTGTCAGTCAACACCTCCTTTGATTCAACAGGACTCACAACGGGACGAGAAACCGTTTTGCAGGAGAAAACAGAGATCAAGAAAAGGCAAAAAAATTTAAACATAAATCACTCATCCCTGATAGAGTAAGTAGGGTAGGGCTTACACCCCGCTTAGAACTATCAGGATCTTCCCCCTGTCTTTTTTACATTCCGTTAAAGCTTTTCCAATGACCATTCCGGGTTTAAGTTTATTTACATCTGCCTTTATGGCATGTCCCCCGGTCAGTCCTGAAACAAGAAGGTCTCCCGGCTGAATTGCACCATAAGTTGCATCCACATTTACGGTTACTACACCGTAAAGTGCAATCAGGATAAAACTATCATCTTCTTTTTTACCAAATTCCAAAGAACCTTTTTCAACGGATACACCAATGATACCGGTTGAATAAGCATGTTTCGACCGAACAACTCTACCTTCTTTTTCTGAGATAACTAGTAAATCTCCGTAAGTAATCACATCGTTCTGTTGAACTTTGAAGTATCGGGCAATACAATCATTTTCTGAAGATTGAATCACTCGAAAAGACCCGTAATGCTCAGACTCGCCCCTGGCGAGAATAGCTTTTCCGGAACCTTCCAGCTCTCTTTCTTTCGAACCTTCTCCATCCGCAAGAATAGCAAAATTTCTTGCAGATGCAAATACACCACCAAATCCCTTTCGAGAATAGGCTTCGATACCACCGGTGATTTTTTCACTCAATCCGGAAGAATATGCCATAAGCCCGGTCTCTTCTCCATAGGCCATAACACCCGCATCTATCCCCAAACCTACAAGACCGGCTCCATCTTTAGCTTCATTTTTTGCATAAATAACTCCATAATTCTTGGGAGGAGCAATTACTGCTTTAAAAGGAGAAGAGGATTTGTCTGTTATCCGAATTAAGCCAATATGAGAACTAAATTCATGCTGGAGAGGTGCATACTCATGGGTATGGGGAAGTGCTTTTCTTGCATCAGAAAGTCTTGGATCATTTGCCTGAACAGCTTTCAAAGGAACATTCAGGCCAGACCTGGCAAACGATAAAATACCGGGTTCCTCTTCGGAAGCATATTTTAGTCTTTTATCATTTCCCTGTATAACCTTACCGGGCTTATCTTCACCGGATTGGGCTAACTCTACAATACCCGGTGTTTCGGTACCTGCCATCTTCAAGCGTTTATCATTCCCCTGCACAGCACTCAAAGCTGACTCTTCTCCATTTTTAGCAAACCTTAATATGCCTTCTGTTTCCGTGGTGGCTTTTTTTAAACGGGGATCATTTCCTTGCACAACCTTTTCCGGAAGTTCCTCACCAGCCTCTGCAAGAATTGCGAGGCCAAAGGATTTCGTAGTGGCTTTTCTCAAACGACTATCATTTCCCTGAACTACCACACCCGGTCGAGTTTCTCCATCTTCTGCAAGTTCAACTATACCAGGATAAGTCATAGTAGCATTCTTAAGCCTATCATCATTGCTCTGTACTACAAGAGTTTCTCTTGCTTCACCATTTCTGGCCAGACGGCAGAGACCGTATGTTGTTTCTGTAGCGTTCCTTAATCGCTTATCATTTCCCTGTACAACCACACCCGCCCTGTCTTCGCCATCTACAGCTAATTCTACAATTCCTTTGAACTCACTGGACGCATCCCTGAGACGTCTATCATTTCCCTGAACTGCTACTCCTGCACGGTTTTCTCCATCAACCGCCAGACGTACAAGTCCGGATCGAATAATACTGGAGTAGGGGGGAGTTTCAGCTATATTTTTCTTACGGGAAAGATCAAGCACATCCGGAGAAGCATAGAGTTCAATTTCTACAATTTGAGAATAAAATTTCTTATCCGGATTTGGAGTCTCATTTACACAAACTATTTTTAAAAACCTCATATTCGTTGGTAAAAACCGCCACTTATACCAGGTGTTGCGTTCGGAAAGAAAATTAAGCTCCTCGAATAATTGGAACCAGGATAAATCATCTTCACTGTAGTAAAAAAACAACTTATTAGGAAAATGCACATCCGCATGGTCTCTCGTCAGAAGACGTAATTCTTCTACTCGATTTACCGAACCAAGATCAAATTGTAAAGACTCTTCCTCCGGATTCTCTTTTTCTTTAGAAGACCAGCCGTAATCCGGTCTGGAATCGATTAAATTTTCTTTTACCCAGTATCTATCGTTCTCCGAACTGGCATCAATTTTTATAATTCCTGAAATACCTATATGCAAATTAGAGAAGCTTACTTTGTAAGAATCATCTCGCATTAATTGCTTTATTTTAATCAACAATTTGACTTTTTTTGCCCTTATGAGTGCAAAATTAGAAATAAACTCGTTACTATTTCTCGAAGAATAGGAGTGTTCCTGAATAATAGATTCCCAGCAATTACCATCCTGTGATATTTCAAACCTAAAGACATCAGGCATATATATCACTTCCCCCGGTTTGGCCTGGAAGGAAATCGTATTAAAGTACACCTCATTTTCAAAATGAAAGATGATAGAAGTGTTCCCGGGTTCTTTCTGAATTTCTTCGTATGAGATAAGTTCACCCTTGTGAAGTTCTACTTTTCCCGAACAATCAAGGCTTGCAAGCCTGTGCCACTCAGGATGACTGATTCGAATAGTTGGTTTTTGTTCTAACATACTTATTTTATCCGATTTTTCGGTATTCTCCTAATTCTACAAACTTGTGCTGTAGAGCAAAAACTTTTTCATAGATTTAATGAAAAAGTTCAGAGGCGGAAAAACTAAATCCTGGCTCCTTCATCTCTTTTTTGATTATATATAATCATCTTATTGGGCAATTTCTCTTTAAAATACTTATTAATGATCTGCTTCTGTATCTCGCTCAGATCTCCGTGAAGCATTACAATATCTCCATCTTCTTCAAAAGAGAGGTTATATAAAGAAATCATAGACCTTTCCGCAATCTTCGATTTTGCCCAGCTTAAAAATTCGTCCCAAAAGGTACCAAAGTTTTCGGAATCACGAATTCTGCTATCTTGAAAATCTCTGCTATATTGAACTTCGTGTTTAAATTTTTTTCTGCTCTCTCTCGCACCGGTATTATTTATATTCTTGTTTTCTATAGTTATATTTATATGGTTTGGGGGTATTGCCATATCCCTGTATGTAGGAGTTTCCTGTCCTCCAGGGAGGTGATTTCCGGCATCCCTGGGGCGTGCGTTTTTATACCCCAGGGGGGTAATTTTAGAGCCCTCATAATTAAAACAAAAGAAATACTTAGTGTTGGTTCTGCCCGTACCCGGAGAGATTTGTAACAAGCCAAACTTGACGAGTTCTTTCTTTGCTTCGTTAATAGACTTTTTGGTCTTAAAACCGGTTAATTTTAGTAATGTATCTGTTCCTGGCCAGACGTGTTTGAATGTATAGTCACTAAATTTAAGCAGTACGGGATAAAGTGTTCGTGCCGCCGGGGATAGCTTCGCCCAGATTCCCGAATCTATAATATCTACCATCAGCCTTATGTAGGGCTGGTTTTCATTCATCTAAAACTCCGAAAAATTTATACATTATCTAATAAAATTTTAATCAAAAAAAGTCGAAGTTTGTTGACGTAATTAGACAATAATAGTATTATGTCTCATCCAACAACATTCCTTCGGAAAGATCCGGCCCCCCGGTTACCCCTGGGGGATTTTTTTATATTTATACCGAAAAATTCTTGTACTAAACAAAAGTTTAATTATGTCACATTATACTCTGGAAATTTTTTTGTCAATAAGTTCTGAAAAACGTGTACTGTATTTTTGTTAATCTATACGTATGATAAGTTATTTTTTTTGATTGGGAAACTCTTTTTCTAAAATTCTTTGTAGAGCTTCATAGATATTCAATAATTTTTCAGGGTCTTTTACCTTAAGGTTGAGTCCATCTCCTGTTCTTTTTAAAACATAAGACTTCTCTTCTTTTTCATGTACTGAATTTTCTGTCGAAAGGGGTTTTTTCTTGTTAAATTCCTTAGCCTGTTTTACTGTATTCAGGCTTCCTTTTTTTATCATTTCGAGAAAGGTATGTAAATTATTGTTTTTAGCAGCTTTCACTGCTTGAATTAGCAAATTTTTAGTTTCTATGCCGGCTTCTTTACAGGAATTTAACTCTTCTTTGTTGAGACCGGAAATGCTCAGGAGTTCACTCATGTAGCTTCGGCTCTTTCCAAAAAGGTTTCCGAGGCTTTCATCAGTATATTTATGATGACTTTTTAGGATATGTAGGGCTTCAATTTCCTCGTAGGGTGATAAGTTTTCACGCTGTAAGTTTTCTATGACTGCAAGCCTGTAGACTTCTTTTGCATTTCTGTTTAGAATTTTACACTCAATGTCTCTCCAGCCCAGGGATTTAGCAGCATGATACCGTCTTTCTCCGGCTATGATTATGTAATTGCCCCCCTCACGGGTTACTACAATCGGTTGTAATAAGCCTTCTGCTTCAAGACTTTTAGCCAGCTCTTCAACACCTTTTAATCTTTCCAGTCGGGGCTGGATTTCAGCCGGTTTGATTTCCGATATATTTATTTTCCGGATTGTACCTTCTAATGTTTCGGTCTGGAAGATATCTGCCAGACCTCCAAGTCTTTTACTTTTTGAGCTCATTTAAAAATTCCTCCGTAAATGCCTCGTATTCCTTTGCCTGGCGACTTTTACTGTTGTAATTAAACACAGATTGTCTTGCCAGGTGGCTTTCTCCTATAGAAACTCCTTCTGAGATGGTAGAATTAAAAACCCGGAAGTATTTATTCAGAATTGGAGAAATAGTTTTTGTCAGGACCGTGTGGGCTTTTAGCTGGGTGATTAAGGCACCTAAAATTTCGAGTTTTGGGTTTATTCTCTTCTTTATGCTCCCTATAGTTTGTTGAAGTCCGACGATTCCATCTACAGAAAATTTTTCTGCCTGTAGAGGAATTATCACATAGTTAGAAGCTACCAGCGCATTAATTGTAAAAATGGATAAACTCGGGGGACAATCTATAATACAAAAATCAAATGAATTTAGGCCTTCAAGGGAGTCCTTTAAAATATAGGGAGCTTCTACTGAATTCGCGCTAATCGTTTCCATTTCTGCTAATTGAAGGATTGCAGGAGCTATAGAAAGGTTTTTGTGATAAGAAGGGAGGAGGATTTCTTTTATTTTTAACCTGTGTTTGAATACATCATAAACCGAATGGTTTATCTCCTGTCCGTTAAGATAAATGCTACTTGCGTTTGACTGAGGATCTATATCCAGAAGTATAGTTTTTTTTCCTCTTCTGGCAAGTCCATCAGCGAGGTTAATGGAAGTAGTGGTTTTTCCTTCTCCGCCTTTTTGGTTGGTAATCGATACTATAATCATAGAAAATCCCGTATTGAGAGAGGTGTTTTTTTGTTTAGTTCACTCCTGAATTATACGTTACATATATAGGAAGAGTGTCCTCAAGCTTTCAATTATTGGACAATTAAGATGATAGATAGTTTCCGTAAAGCTGTTTTTTTATTGATCCTTAGAACTTTATAGCTCGATGTCGGATGTCCGACATACGAGAAATTATTTGACATCTATCGAAAGCCTGAGATTTTAAAAAAATGGGGTCGGGCTTGTATAACCTGTTATTCAGTGAAAATATAGAACAGTTGAATATTGAAGAGGAAATTCGTGAGGCCTTTCCTTTAATTGCTCGATTAAGTGGTTCTAATTGTGGAGTGCTGATCCTTAAATCAAAAACTTCTGATTCTTTTATGGAGTATGCATCTTTTGGATACGGAGAGGAAGGATTTTTTTATAATTTTATGGCCAGGGGGAAAGGGGTTTTTGAAAAAGTTTCAGAAACAAATTTGCCTTCTGTTTTCCTTGCCAGAGACTATGAAATGTATCGGGATTATACTGATTATGCAGTAGTCAGTCGTATTGCTTCCGGGAAAGAAATCCTTGGTTTTTTATTAGTAGAATTTACAGGGGAATATAATGAGCTATTTCCGGTCTTTTTTGGTCTGGTTGCCAATCGAATTGCCAGCCTCTGGAAAACCGGTTTCGGAAATAAACCGGAAACCTATTATTTTGAAAATCAAGGAAATACTATATTTGAGATCCTTCTTGAGAGTTCTTTAGAATTTCAAAAGCAGTATGAGAAAAAAAAAGATAGGAATCTTCTTCTTATTAATGGGCATAGTGGAACCGGAAAAAAGAGTTTTGCGAGATTTTTGCATCGCAATAAAGGTTCGCAGGGAGACATTATTTTTTTAAATACAATTCCTGAACAACTGGTAAAGTTAGAGAAGTCTTTGCTCGATTGGTGTTCTATGGTGGGGCAGGGGCTTTTAGTTTTTGAAAATGTTGGCAATTTTCAGCTCGGACAACAAAGACTTTTTTTTGAGTTTTTACAGGAGAAAGAACTTGATTGTAGTTTATATTTTTTAAATACTCTATCTGAACCTGTCGAAGTGTATGGTCCTTTTTGGAGAATTTTAGGAGAAAATACTTTGACTATACCGGGCTTAAGTTCTGTGGATAAGGATCTTTTAAGGCGTATTATTTTACAAATGTTTAATGAAATTTGTGTTTCTAGGGGAAGGGGAAATTTGAATATATCAAATTCTGCTCTGGATTTTCTTTGTGAACATTATTATTCTGAGAACTTGAAAGAGTTGCGAAATATTCTGGAATATTCTATATTGAAAGTAAAAGGGGATAGTCTTCTGAAGGACGACCTGATCCCGGGACAGGACAAGGGTTCTATGCCGATTGGAACCCAGGATGCTGAAGATTTGAATTTAAGGCGTTGTGTGGATGCTCTGGAAAGGCAGAAAATATTACTGGCAAATAAACTTTTTGCTGGAAACCAGGTTCGAATGGCCAAAGCTCTTGGAATTTCCAGAGGTTCTTTGCAATATAAAATGAAACAGATGGAGTTATGAGAATGGAAGAAGAGGAACAGTTATACGAGGAAAGAAAAACTCCGAAAGGCTATCTTGTAAAAGTTCGTTTAAATAAGTTAACCTATGTGGTATTTACTCCAAGGGGACCGGAAGTACCTAAGGGAGCAAAAAATAACTCCATTATTGTTCCGGTACCCAGGGTTGTTTTTCTGGGAGATGATTTTAGCCTTTCTCATTTTCGTCTGGGAGAACTTAGTTTTGTGAATGTGAAAAATAGTAAGCTTGTAATTCCTTATCAACATGGCGGTACGAGGGATATTAAATATATTTATCTTAATTCCGGAAGTGAAAGTGATGTTTTACCTGTTATTATTTATCATTTTAACACAGTGAAAGAAATTATCAAATCCAGCGAAGAAGGAAACCTGTTTCATCATATAGTTTCAGATGAGGGCCTGCATCGAAATGATATGGTAACCTTGAAAATTCGCTATCCTTCTATCAATATTTTGATCCTGAAGAAAAAAATTGTCACCGTGCAGGAAACAAAACCTAAGCTACAGGCCATCGAGGATAAAGATGATTCGGCTGTAGTAGATGCGGATAAAGCCAGGGCAGCCGAAATGGCTACTGTTAATTCTAATCTAAACTTGCATTCTGAAAACCCGGTTTTTTTGGCGAGAATTCATCTTCGTGATATGGAGCTGGATAAGGTAAAACAATTGCTCTTTGATTTTGATTTAAAATCAGAAGACATTGCATTTATTCGCACCTTTTTATCTGTAATGTTAAAAAATGTGAATAATAAAGAAGAATTGGAAAGCAACAAGGATAGGGTAAGAACACTTGATGAAATTTTTCGCTTGGCTATATTAATTATTGATAGGAATGAAGACCAGTTTGAAAACGAACTTGAGAACGGTTTTTCAAGAGAAGTGGCGTACATGGTATATACCCTGTTGGAAAAATACCAGGAACAGGCTGTAAATATCGAAGAAGAAATTATGCTCTGGGAATGGAAATACCGGGCAAGGCGTTTAATGTAGGGAGGAGGGGATTTGGAAAAAGTAGTATTTCCTAAATTTATTGAAGTAATGAAACGTTTGAGCGTGGAAGTGAATGATCATGAGATCTGCAAACGCCTCGAAGCTTTAATGCATATTGGAAAAGAGGATTTGAATCTGGATTCTGTGAAAAATCTTTTAAAAAACCCATTAGAGTTTGATCCAAGAGAGATTCCGGAACCTTATACGATGTATGTAAAACATTTTATTTATATGGTGAAGCGTAACGAAAAAGGTGAGGGAAAAAAATATATCTATGATCCTACTTTACTGGGAGATAAGGGAAGTTCCCGTGGGTGAATGAAGCAAGCGAGCCACCGGTGGCTCGCCCGAGATTGAATAAAAATTCCCTGCTTTTTTAAAGGGATGTTGTTTATTTAAAACGATAGTCCTGGCTTAATTTTTTGTTTTCAGGATGAACTATGATGTTTAAAGCGTCTGATTTCCAGGAATCGAGTTTATTAAGGCAATGAACAAAGACTTCTTTGCATGCAAAACAATCATCAAGAGCTTCATGATAAGAATCTGAAAGATTGCTGCGGGAAAGTCGATGCGAAATTTGAAAGTGCTCCCTGAGAGCACTTAAGCGGTGTCTTTCCAGGTTTGGAAAGACTTTTCGAGAGAGGTGCAGACTACAAAAAACCGGACTTAAAGGAATATTCAGGTTTTTACGTTTACTTTCATAATCCAGAAAGGACATATCAAAGTCTGAGTTATGAAATACAAATTTTGAACCTGAACAAAATTCCCAGAGTGTTTTCAATGCTAAGTCTAAAGGAACTCCTTTTTCTTTTAGCATTTCTGCTGTTATTCCATTGATTTTTTGGGCCTCTAAATTTAAGTTTTTTTCCGGAAGGGTAAGTGTATTATAACTGCCTAGTTCGGAGTTTTTATTAAATTTTAAAGCGGCTATTTCAAGAATTTCGGATTCTCCCGGGTTCAGACCTGTAGTTTCCAGATCGATTGCACAAAATGTGCAATTTTCCAGTGCTTCTTGAAAAAATAGATGAGTCATTTCAACAAGCCTGTAGATAGATAAAATTCATTCAAACACATTAATCGGAATCAAGAAAAAAGGATTTTTTGTTATTTCCTCCTGTGCTAAGCACAGGAAAAAACAGTTAAAAAAGTTAGAAAATAGACCCTATAAATAACTATTTTTCGGCGAATACCCTGTTATGTGACGTAAAAATTTAGCATTTCCTTATGTTGCAGGGCAGGGGAGGTGTTTTTTTACTTCCTGATTTCTCTTTTTTAATTTTTAAATCGTCGCCTCCCACCTGTTAGTTTCAAGAAATTCTATATGTCGGGTAGAATTCATACCCGTACGTTATGCGATATATTGAATAAATTACCTTTTCTGCTGTTTACTCACCCGAAAAAGAGTTTTGCAGGCGTGCATTACGGATAAAAGGGGTTTTTTCTGACAATCTGTCATGCACATCAATCTTAGATTCTCATGACATTATGTCACTTTATGAATTTCTCGATTTCTGAAAATTGCTTGATAAATGCGGGTGTATCTTATACGCTTTAAGAATTATGGCTGAAGTATTAAAGGTAAAGGTCAGGTGTCATGCCTGTTCAAACCAGATAGAGGGAACCGCACGTTATGGAAAGGGTCATTATGTTCCTTCAGGAGTCGATTTTGAATTTGTTGCTATTGGAAAAGTCGAAACTTCCAAAGGTAGGACCGTAAAAGCAGAAATATACTGCACCTGTCCGCACTGCGGGGTAAGGTGTAAATTCAATGTTTAAGTCTTTTTATTCTGATTAAAATTAAGCATACCTATAAAAGATCTGTAATGATAAGGCAGCGATCATCCTGGTTGACGCTTTGATCCTGAAAGATGAGGAGTTTCTTCTTGATAGATTCAAGTGTATCGTTTCCGGATAATTGCCAGGATTCTTTTGAGTAGCGGATTAAGCCCCTTTCTCCTAACATTTTATACTCAGAATTAAAGGTTTCGGTGATTCCATCTGTAAAAAGAACGAGTCTTTGTTTGGGTTCATAATGAATCTCAACTTCCTCATAAGGAGTTTTTTCAAAAACACCGAGCACCCTACCCGTTTGCTTTAAGAATTTCATTTTTAGAGGCTTCCCTTTTTCTATTCCATGGATAAAACCTTTCGGATGGCCGGCATTGCTGTAGCGAATTTTTCTTTTTTTCAGGTTTATATAGATATAAATGGAGGTAATAAAAGAATCTCCGGTTTTTCCGTAGAGATCCTCATTCATACTTTTTAGAAGTTTTCCGGGTCTTTCGTAATATCTTTTAAATTTTTCAAAACTTAACCTGAGGGTATTTAAATAGATAGCGGCAGAAATTCCATGGCCGGCAATATCAGCTAGAAAAATCCCGTATTCATTCTCTTTTAACTTTAACAATCTGTAAAAGTCCCCTCCTATATCAATCAGGGGGGAAAACCAGAGATGAAACTCTATCTGTTCTGTGTTGGAGGGTATTTCTTTTTGAATTTGCTTATTGATGTGTTTTTCGGCTGTTTTTAACTCAGCTCCGAGGGACTCATGGAATCTTAATAAATCAGAACTAATGAGAACCTGGGTAGATTCGGATTCTTTCATTTTCAGGGCGTATTCGGAATGTAAAACCCTGATGAAGTTCTCCGAATACTTATTTACAAGTCGGTTCATATATAAAAATTTTAGTCTATCTACGGAAGAGAATTTTTTTGCCAGGGCTATTGTAATTTCATTCGTTAACTCGGTTTCGGCAAAATATATTTCTTCAAAATCCAATTCAAAATCTTTGGAATTGAGAAAAGCTCGAATAAAACTATGTATATTCGAATACTCGGAAGGGGCATTACTGGCAAAGGAATACATCCGATTTTTATACAAAACCATGTAGTTGAGTATTTTTTTCGTTCTGAGATTGCCACGATTGTAAAGCTTTGTAAGCCATCTGCGACTAATAGATGTATGGATTCGGTTGGAATTATTTCTTAAATAGCTTTGAAAGCTCATTTCCTGCAGGAGTTGGGTGATTTCCGGTTCTATTTCCTGCAAAGAGGGGAATCCTTCACAGACAATGGTTTCATCGCTGAGCACTTTCTGTAATAGATTGGTTATATCAGATTCCAGGAACTGAAAGAGCTCATAGCGTATAAAATATTTATCCATCCTGTTTCGATGGTTTATGGCAGTGCTTTCCTGAGAACGGGTAAAGCCCTCCAATCTTCCAATAAAAGACTCCATTTCAAATTGTAAATCGGCTTCATAGGATTCCGGGATTTTTCCCATGAGTTCACTTACTTTCTGAAGGAACTTATCAATCTCACTTTTTTCTATGTGTTTCCCCTTTTTCTATTGACTTTATATGTCCTGATTAATATTAATCAGCTTACACTTCGTGGTTTCGAATGAATTTTACCACTCCACTTTTTGTATTTTTTTTCTTTCTGGTTTTTACAATAAGATGGCTTTTGCCCTTTGGCAATTCCTTTTTTAAAAAGTATAGTTTTCTTCTTATTCTTATCTTTTTGATAATATCCAGCTATATTTTTTATATGAGTTGGAATCCTCGCTTTGCATTTTTAATTCTTTTTACCAGTTTTTCTGATTTTTATCTGGCTCGTAAAATTTATAGCTCGGTTGGGAAACGAGCAAGCTTTTTCCTGGGAATGTCTATACTGATTGATCTGGGTATACTTTCTTATTTCAAGTATTGTAATTTTTTTCTTTCGAGCCTAAAAAGCTTGTTGTATAGCCTTGGATTAAGTGCCGAAATTCCGTTACTGGAAATAACCCTGCCGGCCGGAATTTCTTTCTATACATTTCAATCTTTGAGTTATACGATTGATGTTTATAGGGGACTGATTCGACCTGAAAAAAATATATTGCGTTATGTGCTGTTTTTGTCCTTCTTTCCCCAACTTGTGGCCGGACCTATTGTTACTGCCAAGGAATTTTTACCTCAAATAAAAAAACTTGGCTTTCAGAAATTTAGGTCTATACCCCTAAAAGAAGCAATTTTCTATATATTTTCCGGTTTTATTAAAAAATCAATTATTGCTGACCAAATTTCTTTTATACCGGAACTGGTTTATAAGCAGCCCGGTGTTTTTGGGTTTAAATCTCTGTTAATCTGCCTGCTTGCTTATTCAATCCAGATATACGGTGATTTTAGTGGTTATACGGATATTGCCCGTGGGCTGGCACTTCTTTTAGGATTTAAGCTACCTGAGAATTTTAACATGCCTTATTTCTCCTCAAGTTTTAGGGAGTTCTGGAATCGCTGGCATATCTCTCTTTCGTCCTGGTTAAAGACTTATCTGTATGTTTCACTGGGGGGAAATCGGGTCGGTGCATTATTTACCTACCGAAACCTGTTTATTACGATGCTACTCGGGGGTATCTGGCATGGAGCAAATTGGACTTTTGTAGTCTGGGGAGCTTTTCACGGTCTCTTTCTGGCTATAGAACGTTTTATAATTTTTAATACAGAAAAAAGGAAGAATGTGGAGATGGTTGAAATTCGGGAACTGTCACTATGGCAGGAAGTTAAACGAAATATTACTTTGAAAATTATAAGTGTTCTTAAAGTGCTTTTTACTTTTTTCCTGGTTAGTGTTCTCTGGGTATTCTTTAGAGCTGAAAACTTTACTATTGCAGCCGAGTTTTTAGGCGGTATTTTTAGCTTCCGGAGAGGATTAGAATTGAGTTATTCTATGGAAAAGAAGTTTTACCTTATTTTCAGTTTTGTCTTCATTTCTCATATTATAGGTACTTTTTATAAAGAAGTTCTGGAGCGTATTCTTATTGAACCGCTCAAATTTCGGCACCTATTTTTTCTGGCAATTCTAACAATAGTTGTTGTACTTCTCAGCGATAGGGCGAAACCCTTTATTTATTTTGTGTTTTGAAAAATTTACTTAAAATTATATTCTTTTTTTTTGTAATATATGCTATTGATAATATAATTTTTGATTATGTTATCTGGCGCTTACCGAATGAATCTCCCTGGAATACCAATCACTTTTTTAATTTTATTTATGAATATAAACGCATAAAGAGAGTTAGAGAACAAAAACCTCTTATTCTTTTGGTAGGAAGTAGTATTGCTCATTTTTCTCTGGATAGAAAATTGCTGGAGGACTATATCTTTCGTAAAACCGGAAGGCAATATCGTATTGAATTTCTTTCCTATGCCGGTATGGTACCCATTGATAGTTACTTACTATTTTCGGAAATAAATGCCTTAAATCCGGAACTTATCCTGTATCCAATAAACTTTATTGATTATAAGTTACATAGAGCTTATCTTGTTGCACCCGGCTTGAATAATGAAACAGCTCCTTTTCCTTTGATGATACAGGATGCTCTTCGTTATGTGGAAGCTCCGCAGTCTAAATTTGCATTTCCCCTTAAAACTCTAACAGAATTTTATTCTATATTGGGAATGGAGGAAAATGCCCAATATCTGGCTTCAGGCTTATTTTCTTTTTATCGCTATCGTGAAATTTTCGCGAAAAATTTAATTCATCTTTATAATCATAGGTTTGGTAAAAATACAAGCTATCATGGGTATATGGGGGTTCAAATACCGGAACGGGTAGATTCTTTAGGATGGACAGGAAAAGTCTTTTCATTCTTACCAAAATCTTATATGTTTCGTGATGGCTTTTATATACAGGTAGTCCCGGAAATTCTTAAAAATGGAGCCTTGGAAATTTCCTTTGAAGGAAAAGAAGGTAATGTCTATAAGCTAAGGTTCACAAAGTCCGGATGGAAAAGGGTAGTTCTCCCGACCTCTTTAAAAAACCATACTTCTTATATTCGAGCAGAACTTTCCTCTACCTGGGTTCCGTATAAAGCCAGTGGCTCTCTTTTTGATTATAGCTATGATGAAATGGGGGTTCGGCTTCAGCAAACATTTGGAACTGAAATTGCGAGACGGGGGCTTCAGTATAAAAGAGAAGAGAGAAAAGAAGATCTAAGATATAAGAATATGACAGAAAATGAATATAAGAAATATTTTACATTTCGTTTGTTGAAAGATCCGGAAAGGAGACCCGGCATTGCATACCTGTACGATATTTATACTGCCAAAAAACGGTTAAATAAGGAGAAATTTAAACCCACCATTCATTTTCATTACTTGAAAGAATTTATAAAAAAAGCAAAAGGGAATAATCGTAATATGCTTCTTATTAATAATCCGGAAAACCCCGTGAGCCTGGAATGGTATGAATCATCAGATTGGTATAAAGGACATCTACAGTTTTTAGAAAGCTTAGAGGGGGATTCTGTGAGGTTCGTAGATTTTCACAGAAAACTTCCCATGCAAGCTTTTAGCGATTTTCATCATATAACCTATCCTGCACTGATAGAAATGAATCCTTTCTATGGAGATGAAATTATTCGATCTTTGAATCTTAAACCTCTGTCAGATTGACAGAAAAAAAATCAAAAATTGCAAAAATCTATTTGAAAAAAATATACTCTTCTATATGAGTTTATGAAGAGAAAATACCATGGATCAGGAAAAGATTGAAAATATAGGTCATCTGGAAAGGCTTTTGAAAACCTACGAAAAAGCTTCAATAAAAGAAATGGATGAGCTGGTAAGTGGGGAGAAAATCATACATGCTTTTGAGAAGATTGATCTTGTAACCCGTGAGGAACTTCTTGCATTACTGATTCAACTTCAGGAACTGAGAGAAAAGGAGAATCGAGTTAAAAACCAAATTCTTTCTATTCTGGATAAATATTCTACAGAACACGAGGATTTATCTATTCAGATAGAGAGCCTGATTCAAAAAAATAGAGAAGATTATTTCTCTGAAATGTTTAAACTATTATGCTCTTTGGAATTAAGTGCGGAAAAAGCAAAAGCATACTGGGAAGAAGTGATTCAGCATTCAAAAGAACTCAGTTCAAAACTGGGAAGAGAAGTTGAAATTCGGGTTGCTCTTATGGATCATATCATCCATAAGAGTAAACTAATTAAGAATCCAAAGATTATTGAATTAAATTTATATGAAGATATTATAAAGAATAACATAACAGATGAATTAACAGGAGTTTTTAACAGGCGTTATTTTAATATTATGATTTCAAGAGAAATTAAGCGTTCTCAAAGGTATTCACGACCTTTTAGTCTGTTAATGCTGGATGTAGATGATTTTAAAAAATTCAATGATATGTATGGACATGAAACCGGAGATATCGTATTAAAATTGGTAGGAGACGCTTTGAAAAGTTGCTTTCGAAGTGAAGATGTGGTGAGTCGTGTCGGTGGGGAAGAGTTTACTGTAATTTTACCTGAGGTTGATGGAGAGTCAGCTTTAATTCCAGCAAAGCGTTTTTTAAAATATTTAACAGATCATGCAAGTAACCAAATCGGAAAAAAAGTTACTGCCAGCGGAGGTATCGCTACCTATCCAATAGATGGAATGAGTTCTGATGCCATTTATTCGGCGGCAGATAAAGCCATGTATCGATCCAAACTGAATGGAAAAAATCAAATTACCCTGTCCACTGTTTGAAGAAAGCTTCCTGTAATCGTTTACTTCCTAAAGAAAGCTCCTGAAGTAAGCAAAGATTTTTTGTCTTTTTATATTGAGTTTTGATTTTAACTTCTCTTATTTTATCGTTGCGGCTGAGTAGTAGGTAAAGTTCCTTTTGTTCTTCAGCTTCCAGAATGGGTTTTATTTTATCAAGATCTGAAGCGGAACGTAGCCTGTATCCATTAATGGCTAAAAGTTCATCTCCTGCATATAGATCAGCTTTATCAAGTTTCTTTAAAAAGGTTTTTTGAATGAGGAGTTTTTCTTTTTCATCCTGCAAAGTAAAAGAGAGATCCAGTTTCTTGTCTTCTTCTTTTATTCCTACTCCAATATATTCCAGATAATTATAGACAGGGATAGGTATCTTTTTTGTAATATAATTTTCAAATTCTCTTTGTAAATTGATTCCGGTGACAGAACGGGCGGTTTTAAAAAATTCATCTCGCGTAAAACCTCTATTATATTTTAAATAATACTCTTTATAAATAGCTTTCATGACTGTACTTAAATCAATTTGAGAGCGACTTTCTTTACGAATTCGTATATCCATGCAGAGTGAAAGTATAGCTCCTTTCACGTAATAAGAAATCCCTGTATTATGAGAGTTTGCCTGTTGCTTATAAAACTTATTCCAGGCAGTGAAGGAAGATTCGCTAAGACTCATCCAATCTTCCCCCGAATTTTCCAGCCTCTCGATATCGGAGTATATTTCTTTCAGGTAATCTTCCGGGCTTAAAAAACCACATTTCATTATAATAAAGTTATCAAAGAAACTGGTAATTCCTTCTGCTATCCAGAGATTTTCAGTTAGATTTGGAGATTGATAATCAAAAGGACCGAGCTCAATCGGACGGATCCGTTTTATATTCCAGAGGTGAAAATATTCATGAGCAAGTAGGCCGAGTAGTCGATTGTAATCCTCTTTTTTGAAAAGTTTATAAGGACTATAAGCATTAACACTACTATTAGAATGTTCTAAACCTCCATAAGCATCCGGACGTAGGTGTAATATAAATAAATACTCTTTATTGGGATTTTCTCCCATTAACTCTGTTTCATATTCACAAATTATTTTAAGATCCTGTAATACTTCCTTTTTCTTAGAATCCGGAATTTCACCTTCAATGAGTAGCTGATGTTTGCAGGCACCGGCTATAAAAGAAGATGGTTTTTTATGACTGAGTTGAAAGGGAGAATCATACAATTCATCAAAAGTATTGGCGATAAAACTGAAATTTTTCTCTTTTTTTAATCCGCTATAGACAGCCGGAAAAATTTTCTCCGTATGGAACTCGATTTTAACTTTCCTGTTTAATTCATTATGCGGATAAAAGAAAAAACCACAGGGATTGATAAAGCCATACTCCGAACTGAGATAATTAGTACGGACAGAAAACTCAAAAGCATAAACAGTATATTCAATTTGAAAAGGTTTATGATTGGAATATACGCGAAAGCTATCGAGGGAAAGGTGCTCGAGGGGAATTTCATCATTATCTATAATGGCTTTCAGTCTGTGGATATGGCTGCTATAATCTCGGAGGGTATAAGAACCGGGTGTCCAGTTGGGAAGTTGGAATATAAAAAAATCTCTTTCTTCTGTAACTTTTAAGGTAATTTCAAAAAGGTGAGAGGCCGGATTTGGACATTTTACAATGTAGTGTAAGAGGGGATTGGATTTGCTTTTTCTGGTTTTCCCGTGCATGATTCAATTTCTGAAGATGCACGGGAAAAATCAAGAATTAACCTATGGATCTGACTTTAGCAGCTGAGGGTCCCTTTTTCCCCTGAACGATTTCGAATTCTACTCTTTCTCCATCTCTTAGCTCTTTGAAGCCATCCCTTTCAATTTCAGAGTAATGTACAAAAATATCATTTCCGCTATCCATGGAAATGAAGCCATAACCTTTCGTTTTATTAAACCATTTAACAGTTCCCTGTTCCAACTTTAAACTCCTATTGAAAATGAGGAAATATTAAATTTAATCAAGCTTGAGGGCTTTGGGACGAAACTACTGAAAAAGGATGGATTTCGCTATTTCTTTGTTCTCCCGGGATTAAACTGAACATTCCCGTAATTTGTCAAAAGATTACCGGGTAGGTAAAATTTGTAAATTAAAAAATATAGAATAATTTATTTACAAAACCAAGAAAATTTACCTGCCCCTTCTATGCGAATTTTTATTATTTTGCCTGAGCTTCTTTCCAGAAGTCCGGCTGAGCTGATTCTACTTCGGGATAGGAGAACAGGCTGTTTGCGAATAATAGAGCATTTTGCTTTTTGGGAGTATTCAGGATATAAATATTACCAAATGCAAGTTTATTCTCCAGGATAAAGCCTTTTTTCGCAGCCCATTGATAGCCATCTACACCCTGTTTTAAGAAAACGATTACTTTCCCGGTAGGAACCAGTTTCATTCCATCCCCGGAATTTTGACTGGAGAAAACGGGAAGGTAAGCATCTGAGTTTTCCCTGCTCAGGTTTACTTCCTCTTTATTTAACTTTTTTATTTTTATCCTTCCGGTAGTTGAATGACTTGAACGCAGGTTAGCTGAGTTCATTCCTGAATCTACTTCCGCTATATAATCAGGAAGGTGCCAGATAATTCTGAGAGTCTTTCCATCATGATAGGTATAAGCTTCTAAATTCGATGTATCTTTTCGAATATAGCTTTTTTCTTCTGCATAGATGGTCTGAAAAAAAAGTGTGAATAGTATAATAATTCGTAGCATTGTTTGCATCCTCTTATCTTCCGTAAAATTTTAGGCTCCAGGAAGTGAAAGTTCCCGTATCTCCTGAAGCCAGGTCTTTAATTGTGAGAGTCCAATTTCCGGTTGGAGTTTCACCTAAATGGACAATAGAGCCAAATCTCCAGGTATTTGATGGAAACGTAGAGCAGTCTACCTGATTCAGGCTTGAATCAAGACAGACGTGTTTTTCTGCAAGAATGGAAATCTGTCCGGAAGGTGACGTTAAGCGAATTTCTAAATCACCTACATAGACATGATTTGAACTCAGATTTATCTCCACAAATTCTATCTTACCCATTCCAACACCGGCACCGGTACTGACAGTAATCGTATTAGATATTCCACTTGTATTATTATCCGGAATGGCGGAACCGGGACTTGCAGTGAATAGGTTGGAAATCAGAAGACCTGCTGAACCGCCGACACTGGTCCAGGTTTTAGACATCGTCACAGCGGCTGCGGCATCAACCAAACCAAAACCATATTTGTGATTGAATTTATAATTTCCTGAAATTATTTTTGTAGCACCTGTATTCCAGCCGCTATCCGAGGTATCGATTTGCTTTGCTGTTTCAGCCAGTATAAGTTTTACATCTCTCCAGCTTAAATTTGGGTTTTCTTTTAACATAAGAGCAACTACCCCGGCTACAACGGGAGCGGCTGCGGAGGTTCCATTGAATGTATTGGTATAGTTTAGATTCGAGTAATTTAAGGAAGTGGATGTAGTCGAGGTATTATAACCATTTGTTGAAGAGTTATCCAGGGTTGTAATGGCTACTTTGGAACTTCCCTGGGAAGGAGCTACTACTAAAAGATTGGCTCCGTTTTCGGAGTAGGATGCTTTTTTCCCATCATCTCCTACAGCACCCACCGGTAGAACCCCGTAGTAATTTCCCTGTCCGTCATAATTTCCATTATCAACCGTGCTTCCTCCATTACCGATAGCCCAGACATAAATAGCACCTTTACCATTTCTTTGATTACTCAAGCCTGATTGAATGGCTGTTTTCCATACAGAGTCTGCGAAGCTATCATTGAAAAGGCCTCTATCATCCGGTGCTCCCCAGCTATTATTTGAAATATCAAAGCTTCCTCTTGTCATAGCATCCCCCACATTCGTAGAGGTAGGATTTTGGAGAAGATTGTAAGCAAAAATAGAAGAACGGGGAGAAACTCCTCGTGTTCCGATTCCGTTTAAATCTCTGGCTGCTATGATGCCGCCTATAGCTGTTCCATGGTTAGCATCGGAAGCACTCGGGTCGGTGCCGGAAGTAAGATAATTGTAACTGTCACCGGAGACCACGTTATCTTTTAAATCTTCGTGATGAATGTCCATACCGCTGTCTACAACTACAAGCCTTACGCCTTCCCCCTTGTTTCCATTACTCCAGACAGGACTTATATTGGCATCTATTCCCGAAGTTCCATTTAATTGACCGTAATTAAGTATATGCCATTGGTATTGGAATAGGGGATCAAATGCGGTGGTTGATGTTTCTGAACCTTTGGGAGTAAATGTGTAGATAGTTCCTTTTGCCGGAAAGTCAGCGTGTCTGTAGTTGACTACCCCTGTATTTGTAGAGCCGGTTTTTCCTTCTATAAAATCTCCTGCTTTGCCGGTGATTCCTAAAGTTCCTGTGCCACCGGAGATGCCGGCTGAACTTGTGGGAGTCGGAGAGCTAGTTCCATAGATAAACTCTATTTTTCCTGTTTTTTCGTAGAGCCGTATTTGGAAGTTATACCTTGAAGTTCCGCTTGTCGTATAGTAATATCTCACTTCTTTCCATTGTAGAACAAAGACCCTATCATCTCCGGAACCTATAGTCGTATACTGAATCGAGCCCGATGAATCATCTTTTAGATCATAAAGCCAGGCCGCAAGGATATTTACTTTGCTGCTATAGATGGAATTTAAACTGGTGGGAGAGTTATAGGAAGAAGAGGTATTTAGTGCTACATTTCCATCCGGATGAATTTTGATTTTTATAATATCGCTATCATCATAACGAAAGGTAAAGGGAAGATCTATAATCTCTGTACTTAAATCTGAATCTATGAGAATTTCAGTACCGGAAATTTCCGTATATGTTGTAGTTCCGATAGACCAGGAATATTCGCTTACTTTTCCCGTAATCAAAGAATTTACACTGCTACCAGTCCCCGTTCCTGTAGATGTTCCTGTTCCTGTAGATGTTCCTGTTCCGGTAGATGTTCCTGTTCCGGTACCTGTATTTCCAACAGTTGAAGAATTGGAAACTGCAAGGCCTAAAAGCAGGCCTGAGTCATCTTTTTTCTTTTCAGCACAGGAGAGGAAGAATCCTATTATAACCATTACAACTAAACTTTTCACATAATTACCCTTCTATTAAATTTCGCTGGAAATACAAAAAATTGCCGAATTAGCCATTGCGAAAGCAGTGGCTAATTGTCTATTGGTAAATCAGTCTTGTTCGTAAGCTCCCATAGACCAACCCGCAGCACCCGTATTTGTAGGAGAACCTCCGGTAGTGGTAGTTCTGGTTGTTCCGGAAAAGTCTGTTGTAAAAGTGGAAGATAAATCCAATCCACCCTGACGAACATTTACCCCTGTTCCTGACTGTAGCTTTAAGTTGTTATCGCTTATTGTACTTATATCATTATCAGAACCATCCAGATCAACAAAAGTTGGATCTAAATTAACATTGCCTTTGTAGTTTGTTGAATCTACAGCTTCCATGGTTGTGATATCGGTTTTGTTGGTGCTTGCCTCATCATAAAGAAAAGCGGTAGAGCATCCATAGAAGTTATTGTTTTTAATAACACTCGGATCAGCTGTAGTGGCAAGTTCTCCAATACAATATTTGTTGGTGCCGGTAGAAACATACAGGATATTGTTCTGTATATCTGGAGTAGAAGAGCCAGAGGCAACAATAGCAGTTGCATAGGTTTGAGCTGTTCTTGTTCCAGCAATAATCGTATTATTGTAAATTTTGGCAGTTACAACACTGGCAGAAGCGGGATTCACTCCCTGGGCATCGTTTCCATTTCCTCCGTAAATCAAATTATTCGCAATGAGAGTGCTTCCGGTAGAAGTAGTAGCAATCCCTTTCGATAGGTTGGTAGAAGAGTTTCCATTTCCATGAATGGTATTACCCGTAATAGTTGTAGTAGAATTGGAGTTAGTCATAGCAAGAGATAAGGCTTGAGTATCATACCCCTGTCCACCTGCACTGATGGTACTCCCTGTTACACTTAAGGTGTTAGATGTATAAGTTGATGACCAGAAAATACCCGAAGACACTCCTCCATTACTCGTCCCGGCATTTCCTGCCTGGATAGTACTTCCTGAAATACTTAAGGAGAGAGAGACATTTAAATACAAATAAATTCCATAAGAATCAGATGTGGTTCCTGTAGTATTTCCTCCTTTAATGGTTGTATTCGAAAAAGTCATATTCCAATAATCATACTTAGTATAAAATCCATAAGATGTACTGCTTGCAGGACCTGCATCTATAGATCCACCGGTGATAATAAATTTTGGAGTAGCTGTTGAGGATCCGGACGTAGTAATCTTAATACCATAGGCGCTGGTAGGAGTTGAAGTTCCGGAGTTGGCAATGGTATTATTTGTCAGGGTAATGGTACCGGATGGAGAAGATCCCTCAAAATCTATCCCGTATGCAGAATCACCACTCCCTCCGTTGATGGAATTTCCATCAATAGTAAGATTTGTATTTGAACTAAATCCCTCAACATAAATACCATGAGAACTGGAATTTGAGGCATTTTGTCTACCGGTTATTGTATTATTGCTAATTGTAGGGCTACATCCCGAGCAGTTGATTTTTATACCGACTTGTCCTTTTATTTTATTATTACTTATAGTAGGAGAGCCAGAGGAAACAGATATACCAGAAACGAAATAAAACGTATCTGAAGAATTAATATTAAATCCATCGATAGTCGAGGTAGAAGCACTATTATTAATATAAATAGCAGAAGATGAGCCTGTATATTCAATAGTTGTTACATTTGCAGTAGTGTCTCTGGAGCTAAAATCAGAAGAATAACCACCATACAGAGAAGCTGTTCCCGGACTTATAATTGAAGTAGTATTATAGGTTCCTCCTGCAACATTGACCCTTGTTACGCCGGACTTTGCTAAAGCAGCAGAAATAGTTAAGAGAGGAGCGGCTGCCGTACCGGCTGCTGAATCACTGCCTGAAGTGCTTACGTAATAGGTAGTAGTTGTCGTAGTTCCAGTTCCCGTAGATGTTCCAGTACCGGTTGCTGTACCTGTTCCGGTGCCCGTTCCAGTCCCGGTTCCTGAACCAACTCCCGTGCTTCCCGTTCTGGGGGTGGGTGCTAAGGCAAGACCTAAAAGCAGGCCTGAGTCATCCTCTTTCTTTTTTGCACAGGAAAAGAGGAAGCTGAGAATTACTATACCGATAAGTATCATGTTTTTTTGACGTATTTGCATTTTCCAAATCCTTAGTGATATGATTGATTTTATAAACTATATGGTAAGACACTATAAAAATATGTCAAATTAAAAATCATAAAAATGAACAAAAGAATTATTTTTTTATGGAAAGTATATGGCTCAGTGGGTGACTCGTTTGTGATTATTGAAAAACTTCCGATTTTCTGGATAGGATGTTGGATATAAGTATTTTGCCTGAAAACTATCTGTATAGAATCATGATAGGGTGATGGAGCTAAACCCAGATATTGGGAGTCACTTCGCTTATCATCTATCATAGAGAATAGATATACATGACAAGTTTCTTTTTTCCAGTCTTCCGGCAAAATACATTCGGCCTTTCCGGAAGCCGTTTGGGCTTCTGCATAAATTACTTTATGTTGAGCCTGGTTAAATATACAGATAATTGTTTTTTGCCCTGTAGCTACATCTTCCTCCACTTCCCAGGAAAGATGAATGGTTCTTCCTTTGCTATTAACCCGAACAAGAGAAAGTTTTTCCAGACTTCCCTCGCTTAAGCGAAGAGAACTACAATCAAGATATTCAAGAGTTTCTTCCTGTTTTAATGTCTGCAAATTCAGGCTAATAAACCTGCCTTTTCTTTTACTTCCATCTTTATAAGAAAAACCTAAATGAATGATATCTTTAAAAGCTTTTACTGTTTTTTGAAAACGACCGAACTTTGTTTCATTCCTTGTTTGGGCTGAAGTAGTAGGGGCTTTTCTTCGCATAATCTTTCGTCTAACATAAGTTTTACCGTTTCGCCGGTAAAACGTTACCATATCGATACTACCCCTTAAAGATGAAAAAATTGTATTTTCAAATAAAGCCATGTTTTCTCCTTTCTTAAACCGGAGGGTTAATCCTCCGGCTTGGAAAAGCAAAACTGATTCAAACCAAAAGAGCAAGCGATAAATCTATAACAGGAAACCAAAATATAAGAAAAATCGCAAAAAGTAGGGAAAATATCCACTTTTCTCTTCCCCAAGCCGGGCTTCGGGACTTCGATACGCTTCGCTTGCGGCTCCTGAGCGAATGAAATGAGTCGAAGGACAGTAAGCGGGTGAGGAAAAGTCGAAGATAAAAGCTTATAAAGTCGAAGATAGGAGCTTTTTATGAATTTAGACCGGTACTTCAGGGTCGGGGATAGGCCGGGTTGTTGGGCATATATTTTCTCTTGACAGGTGT